>CAZDDA010000258.1:0-4347 GCA_964504085.1 uncultured Thermotogae bacterium
GAACCCAGATCCTTCTTTGTCTGGGGCCGTCAAACTCGCAGAAGAAGATCCCTTGCCATGTGCCCAGAACGAGCTTTCTGTCTTCGAATGCCACCCGCAATGCGTTTCCCACCAGCGCGGCCTTAACGTGAGCGGGGGAGTTGCCTTCGGCATGGGTCCAGGCGCGATTCCTGGGCACAAGCTCCTCCAGAAAGGACACGATGTCATGGGCGACCGCGGGGTCTGCACGCTCGTTGATCAACAGACCGGCGGTTGTGTGAGGGCAAAAGATGGTACAGATTCCGTTTGACTGACGCACACTGGCAAGTTCACTTTGAACGGCCTCGGTGATCTCTAATAGCTCGTTCCTACGGCGCGTTGCGAGTTTGATCTCGTGCATCAGTCGCTTCGAAGCGCTTCCTCAAGTTCGGATCGAAGCGCCTCCTTGTCAGCAATTCCCTGCACACGTAGGATCACTTCGCGCAGTGCCCTGTCCTTTGGGCACTGCGCCATGCTGACAAGGTGCACGCCGTTTTTGTGCAGGACAGCAAGGATTCGATGCAAACCCCCGTCGTCGCTGCCGACGCTAACCGTCAGGCGGGTTCCTTCAAGACCGATCCCGAGTCCGTCGGCAAGTGCACGCAGGATCTCACTCTGTGTGATGACCCCAATCAGTCGCTCCTCCTCCACTACCGGAAGCAGAACCAATCGGTTCTCAAGCAGAATGAGTGCTGCCTTTTCCACTGTATCAGTCGGCGACACCCCGAAGCGGGCCTCGAAACAGACCTTCCCCACTGGGACCTCCCAGCCAGTGACCTCTTTCAACGAGGACCGGGTGATGAAGCCTCGCAGTTTCCCGTCGTCAGAAACAACGAGGAGAAGGCCAAAGGCATTTTCTTCTATCACCCGCTTGGCCTCCGCCAATGGAGCATCGACCTTTACCGTAACCGGGTCGGAGTGCATGTAGCGTCCTACAATCATTCAGCTTCCCTGGCCTGGGCAGCAATCTTCTCCTGAAGATTCCCGGGGACCTTTTGATACTTCGTGAAGTGCATCTGAAATGTCGCTCGTCCCTGGGTAAGCGACTTGAGATCGAGGGCGTAGCTCTGCACTTCGGACAAGGGAACCTCGGCGTGCACCGTGGTCGCCCGCCCCGACGGCTCCATGCCGAGGATCCTGCCACGACGCCCGTTGAGATCGCTGATGATGTCGCCGGTGTATTGCTCGGGAACGCGCACCTGCAAATCCATGATCGGCTCGAGCAGGGTGGGGCTCGCCTGATCCACGGCCATCCGAAACGCCTGTCGCGCCGCCAGCTTAAACGCCAGCTCCGAGGAGTCCACGGGATGGAAACTGCCATCATACACAGCGACTGAAACGTCGGCGACCGGGTACTTCGCGAGATTCCCCTCCTCCATCGCCTCCAGAACACCTTTTTCCACCCCGGGGATATATTGGCCGGGGATCGAAGCTCCCTTGATCTCATTTATGAACTTGAAGCCTTCTCCCCGAGGGAGTGGCTCGATGCGAAGGAAGACCTCGCCGAACTGGCCGCGGCCTCCCGTCTGTTTCTTGTGGCGATACTTAGCGGTTGCCTGCTTTAGAACGCTCTCCTTGTACGGAATGCTGGGCTGGTGTGTATCCAATGAGACGTTGTAGCGGTTCTTCAGCCGTTCGATGAACACGGTAAGGTGAACGTCTCCCATTCCCCACAGAACCAGCTCCTTGGTGACCGAATCGCGTTCCACCCGAATGGTAGCTTTCGTCGAAGATAGCTCCTTCAACGCGGCGCTCATCTTTTCCACATCGGACTGGCTTTGGGGCACGATCGTCCGCGAATATACGGGTTTGGGAAATTCGGGCAGCGGGAACGATTCTGCGTCGGATTGCATCGCCAGCGTAACCCCTACGGCGAGGTCTTCCACCTTGCCAATGGCGACGATCCCCCCACTCTCCACCTGAGGCACGCGTTTTTGCTTCGTTCCACCAAATGCGTACAAGTCACGGATCTCCACCTTGTTGCCCGACGAGAGGTCAAAGCACGTGGTGCCTTCCTTGAGTGTTCCTCTCATGACCCGTGCGTAGGCAAGACGCCCCAGATAAGGATCGGCGGCAAGATTGAAGACGACAGCGGCGCAAGGAGCATCGGCTTGCTCAGCGGAAGTGAGGGACAGAGAAACGAAGGCGTCTGTTAACACATCAATTGCTTTGTCTTCCGCCGCTGACCCGCAGAAAATCGGCACCAAGCCGCCGTCGGACACACCGCTGATTAGACCCGCGGTCAATTCGTCTGCAGGAATCTCCTCTTCCTCGAGAAATTTCATCATCAGATCATCGTCAAACGCGGAGACCTCCTCAATTAAGAAGTTCCTCCATTGGTCAACGGCGCTTTGCAGATCGGATGGGATCTCCTGCTTTGACTTGTCGGAGAAGTAGATCGATCGGTTTGCCAACAGATCCACAACTCCCACAAAGGCACTCTCCTCCTTGATCGGAACGTGCAGCGGGACGAATTTGCCCTGGAAGTGGTCGTTTAGCGCGGCGATAGCGCCATCAAAGCTGGCGTTCTCCTTGTCCATCATGTTCACAAAAACTGCAGTGGGCCGCTTCGTTGCACCGGTGAGTTCCCACGCCCGTTCGGTGACAACTTCGACCCCCTTCTCCCCATTGAGGACGATCAGGGACAGGTCCGAGACAGGGACAGCCTTCACCATCTCTTCCATGAACTCGTCGCCCCCAGGGGTGTCTAGGAGGGTAATGCGGGTTCCCTTTGCCTCATAGGACCCGATCCCCATATCGATCGAGTGGCCGCGATCCTTCTCCTCCTGGGACGTATCGAACGCGATCGGGTCCTTGATACCGCTCCTTACAAGCAAAGATGCGGCGAGGGTCGTTTTTCCAGAGCCAGAATGGCCGACCAGACAGATGTTCCGCTGCGGTTGCCCCATCAAGTATCCCCCCTGGGTGTAGTTCGAGAATTCATCGGCAGTATATCCATCGGCCTGCTGGTTGACAAGACTAGAAAAGTACGGATTGCTCATCCCCTTAGCAGACGGCAATACTGGCCATGTTACGATCTACAACACGCCTATCCTCCACCCCAAGCTACAGCAAATGACAAGCTCCTAGGCGATTTTCCCACCGTGTCGATACGGCCGGCCTTCGTTGTAGGCCATCTTGGCAAGCACCGCTGCCTCGATATTTAAACCTTCTTTGCCCGCTAGATCGAGAAGCCGGATGATGACATCAGCAAGCTCCTCCTCCATACGGGAGAAACCTCTAATCTTGTCACTTTCTGGATTTCCTTCACGATAGGCCTCCATGGCTTCGGCCAATTCAGTCACCAAAAGCATCAACACTTCACCGATCGAACGCGGGGTGTCCCACCATCCGTGATCGAGGGCGATGCGATGTACCCGGTTTTGAATCTCGGTAATCGTCACTCGGCGAATCTCTCCTTTATAAACGTGTTTAGCCTAACAGCGTAGCTCACTTCGCATCTCGCGGCAAGATGTGTAGCAACTTGCCAACGCTTCGCGACCAAGGTAGGCTGTAATCACATCAAGCTTGGGAGGGATGTCTGTTATGCGTTCCGGAAAGTGGCTTCGTTCTCTGTTGTTCGGGTTTCTTCTTTCATCGGCGCTCGTGTTGTCACTTGCTGCCAATCCAACTGCGTCCACCGAGCCGTTGCGCATCGGAGTCTTCGCCGACCTTCACGCACACGATACCGAGTCCCCGGAAGAAGGAAAGGTGATGTCGAATTACTCCGAGCGGCTGGAGTCGTTTGTGGTTGCCGCGAATGCCTGGCCAGCCGATCTCGTGATCGAGCTGGGGGACTTCGTCAACGGCTGCTATGTATCTGGACCGCCACTGGGCGAACCGGAACGAATTGTTGGAATTCTCGAGGATGCAGAAAAGATTTACTCCACGTTGTTGATGCCGCGCTACTACGTACTTGGAAACCACGACGTATACGACCTGTCAAAAGAAGAATTTCTCGAGGGGACAGGCGCTTCGTCCACTACAGCAAGCTTTGACGCTGGGGCCTACCACATCGTAATTCTTGATGCCCAATTCAACAAAAATGACGAGGATTACGGGCAAGTAAAATGGATGGTGCAAGGTCGGATTCCCCAAATGCAAATGGACTGGCTGCGAGAGGATCTTGCCACAACTGACAAACCAACGGTCGTCTGCATTCATCAACCGTTGGACGTGGATTTCGACCTTCTCTCCGGTGGACCTACAATCGCCAACGCAGAGGCCGTGAAAGCCATCCTGAGCGGGTCAGGGGTCGTGGTCGCTGTGTTTCAGGGACACGAACACGAAAACGCCTATTCGCTGATCGACGGCATTCACTACATTACC
>CAZDDA010000259.1:0-4335 GCA_964504085.1 uncultured Thermotogae bacterium
AATGGCTACGCTGATCCGTGTACTCAATTGGTTGCTGGCCCTGCCGAAGCTTACCCTGGATTTGACCCTGACCTGGGACGCTTATTCCCGTACGATCCAGCAGAATCAAAGAGGCTTCTGGAAGAAGCTGGCTACCCAGATGGCTTCGAAATTACCCTGGATGGGGTTTTCGACAGGTATCCGAAAGATGAGCAAGTTTGCCTTGCCGTAACCACCTACCTTCAGAAGGTCGGCATCCGTTGCTTGCTTAACGTGCGATCAAAAGCCATCCACTTCGGTGAGATTCAGAACTCCGAGACAGATTTTTGGTTCGGTTCTTGGCGAGAGCAAGCCTTCGACCTATCTGAGGCCTTTTTCGCGCACATCATGACTCGTGAACCCGGACGCACCCAGGGAGGATGGAACGCCGGCTGGTACAGCAACTCAGACGTAGATAGATTGGTTATGGAAGCAAATGCAGCTCTCTCCGCGGAAGAAAGGGCAGCCCTTCTGAGGCAGGCAAACCGTCTCGCAATGGAGGACATAGCCGTTATCCCTCTGTATGTACAATACGACATCTGGGGCATGAAAGCAGGTCTGCTCAATTTCACGCCTAGAGCAGATATGTTCATGCTGGCTGACGAGATGTCATACAAATAGAAGCTGGTAGACAAAGGGGGAAGGTAGTCTTGCAGCTATCTTCCCCCATCTATACATTTATAAGCCATGATTTCGTACATCACACGTAGGTTTGCTGAAATCGCCGTTGTTTTGCTTATCGTGTCGTTTGTCTGCTTCGGCATCTTCCAGTACCTAGGAGATCCTGTTCTGGCAGTCGTTGGTTATCGTTATGCGAATCCGAAGGTTATTGCAGAAGCCCGGCAAAGGCTGGGATTGGATAAGCCCATATATATCCAGTATCTCAGATTCCTCGGCAAGGCATTGCGCGGCGACTTTGGCTTCTCCTACACAAAGATTCGCCCGGTTCTTAACGTAATTGCCGACCGTATTCCGGCAACTCTGGAATTGGTCGTTGTCGCCACCGCCCTAGCCATACTATTGGGAGGTGCATCGGGGGTAGTGGCTGGCGTTAGACCCCATTCCGCACTAAGCAGGATGGTTTCAGTGGCGTCCCTATTCGGAATATCTATCCCCACTTTCTTAAGTGGTCTGTTGTTAATTATGTTGTTCGCCGTCACCCTCGGATGGTTTCCTGCCTCCGGAAGGGGAGAAACCGTTCGCATAGGCTTTTGGTCAACGGGTTTCCTGACTGGAGACGGCCTGCTCCATCTCGTGCTCCCTGCCATAACCCTTTCCCTGTACCAAGTCGCAATGATCCTTCGTCTTGTCAGAGCGGAAATGGTGGAGGTGCTTTCCCACGACTACGTGAGATCAGCGTGGGCTAAGGGGTTGCCAAGAGTGAAAGTGATCTGCAAGCATGCTCTCCGAAATGCGCTGATCCCTGTGGTAACAGTTGTAGGATTGCAGTTTGGAGAGATGCTGGGGTTCTCAATCGTCACGGAAACGATTTTCCAATGGCCAGGGTTGGGAAAGCTACTTATAGACACCCTGTATAACAACGATAGCCCTGTTATTGTTGTCTACATCATGTTCATGGCCCTGGTAATATCCCTCATCAACCTGGCTGTTGATATCGGATACGGATTTCTTGATCCTAGGATCTGTTATGACTAGAAACCTCGTCAAGTCCAAACTACTCAAACACTTTCTCAGGTCCCCATCGGCCATAATTGGAACTGCTATTATCCTGAGCTCACTCTTTGCTGCGGCATTTGCACCCTTTCTTGCGCCGCAGAATCCGTACGATCTCACGACGATCAGCCTCAAAGAAAGCCTAAACCCGCCCATTTGGATGAAAGGAGGTCACTCGCCGTTTCTCTTGGGAACAGACGAGCAGGGAAGAGACATCTTGAGCACGATTCTATATGGACTGAGGACCTCACTGATCGTCGGATTTGTAGTCGTCCTGTCCGCTGGAATTGTGGGGGGGGTGATCGGCTTGCTTGCTGGATATTATGAAGGAAAGCTAAGCAGCATAGCCATGAGGACAGCCGACATTGCGTATTCATTTCCAGCGATCATGGTCGCGATTTTGCTTATGGGATTGGTCGGCAAACGTGGGCTTCTGGTAGTGATCTTGGCAATATCTGCCATTACGTGGGTACGGTACGCGCGAACGATACGCGGCAAGGTCTTATCTGAGAAGAACAGAGAATACGTCCTGGCCGCCAGAGCAATTGGAGCCAGCAATCTGAGAGTCATCGGAAAACACCTGCTCCCTAATTGCTTGCCTCCTTTACTGGTTATTGCTGCGGTGGATATCGCAATGGTGATTATGCTGGAGAGCTCCTTAAGCTATCTTGGCGTGGGGGTTCCGATTACTGAACCGTCTCTTGGACAGTTGATATTCATGGGGAAAGGATTCCTGCAGGCGGGGAAATGGTGGCTTGTAGTTTTTCCCGGAGGAACTCTAATAACGTTCGTACTGGCCATAAATCTGGTAGGGGACTGGTTGCGAGTGGAACTCAGTCCAAGGATACGTTTTGTCTAATGGTTGGTGGAAAACGTGGACTGTGGAAAGTGATTAACCAAGAGCCAGCCTTGATCCACTGGGTGTACAGAGGACTGCGCAATTGCTGGGTCCACATACACAAAGCGCAAGATGTAAGGAGCTTGATATGAAGACTCAAGCAAGATCAAGCAAGTTCTCTAAAGCACTGACATTGTAGCAAGCCGACGACTGTGTTAGATACGCGATAGTATCGAGGAGAGTGATGAGATGGAGGTCAAAGAGAGAGTATGGCAGCATATTGATAGTCTCGGTGATAATCTCTGGGAGTTAGCTGTTCGAATCCACGAGACCCCTGAGCTTCCCTTCGAGGAGCACAAGGCAGCAGCCTGGCTATCGGAAATGCTCAAGGAAGAGAGATTTGAGGTCGAGCAAGGTGTAGGAGGCCTTCCGACGGCATTCCGAGCGATTCATCCAATCAAGCGTGCAGGCGCACGTGTGGCGATCCTTGCTGAATACGATGCTATCCCTGAACTCGGGCATGCATGTGGGCACAATCTCATCGCTGCTATTGCTGTGGGCGCAAGCCTAGGGCTGGCCCCGTTTAAAGAAGAACTCCCTGGTAGTCTAATCGTTCTCGGCACTCCAGCCGAAGAGGGAGGGGGGGGCAAGATCATCCTCCTGGAGGCTGGCCTGTTCCAAGACGTCGACGTTGCGATGATGATCCACCCGGGCGACCAGACGTGGGCCAGGCGTGAGTATCTCGCCCTTACCGAGGTTGAAATCTCCTTTCAAGGAAAAGCAGCTCACGCCTCGTCTAAGCCGGAAGAGGGCGTCAATGCTCTCGACGCGGTGATCCAAACCTTTGTCTCCATAAATGCTTTTCGCCCGTGTATTAAGGATGGAGCCTATGTTTACGGAATCATCACGGATGGAGGGCAGAAGCCAAACACAATCCCTGAGCATGCGGCTGGCCGCTTTCAAATTCGTGCCCAAGAGAACGAGTATTGTGAAATGCTCCTGGAAAAACTTCGCCACTGCGCTGAAGGGGCCGCCCTTGCCACCGGGGCGGACCTCTCATTCCGCAAGGTAGGCCATCCCTATAAAGCGATGGCTGCAAGCCACTGCTTGGCTCGTGGTTTCGCTCGGCACATAGGAGATTTAGGATATCCTGTAGAGGAGCCGACGGGGGGAATGGCGTCCACTGATATGGGGAATGTCTCCTGGGAAGTCCCTGTACTGCATCCGCATATTGGAATTACCGATGCTCCCACGGCTTTGCACTCCCGAGCATTCGTCGAGGCCTCACGGTCTGAACTTGCTCGCCCCGCGATGCTTGCTGCGGCCAAAGCACTAGCGGCTATTTGCCTCGATCTATGGACTAATCCGAATTTCTATCAGGAGGTAAAGGAGGAATTTGTTCAATTACGGAGTGCTCCCGCATAGAGGTCCAAGATTGATCTCGCAGAATAGAGAAAGATTGGCGTGAGCGCGATGCGCAACTTAGCCTTTATTGTCAGTGGAGAAAGCTTAACCAGCACAAGGGTTGAGAGATTAGTTGAGGTCACTGTGCGGATAGGGCAAGGCCTATCGGAGGTAGTGCATGCGGCATGGAATTTGTAATGGAGCAAAACAGGTAGCTGGTAGAGAGAGTGACCCCGTGTTTCAGCTAGATCGGGAGAAAACCGCTCTAATCGTTGTGGACATGCAAAACGACTTCGTGCGCGAAGGGGGAGCCCTGGAGATTCCAGACGCACGGAAACGAATTCCGTACGTAAAGAAGCTGATTCAAGGCTGCCGGGATTTCAGTATCCCAATTGTGTTCG
>CAZDDA010000260.1:0-4325 GCA_964504085.1 uncultured Thermotogae bacterium
CCCCTCCTGTTCCAGTGCCCCTGCGATCGCTCCGGCCACCGAGTTTGGGTTTGAGCTGGATGCAACTTTCAGGGTCTCCATGCCAGCCTCCCGTCTTTCTGCTACAACGTGCGTCCAAAACCCGATCGATCCAGTATAGTCACTTCCTTTTGCAGTGTCAACGGAGCACTGTACCCAAGCAACATTTGCACCCCCCGCCCGTGTAGGCAATGGCACGGGAAACCACCCGCTGGGCGCAACGTCCCGCAGGCGTGTCATTGATATAGCGGATTAGGCAGATCGCTTACCGCCTCGGCTTTTCGCAGAATCGATGCCACAGAATCACGCCCAGGACAAGGCACATTGTCCCACCAAGGAATCCCAAGCGCAACGCGAGATCGTTGCTGTCCGTGGCTTGGCCCACTACCCCTTCGCAGACATAGAGCCGCAATATCGCGACGCCTAGGATCATCAAGAACCATAACAAAACTGCAATGCCCGCCTGCAAGAATCGCCGTCGTATTCTCATGGGTAGACCCCCAATAGGGAGGTAGGGAGCGCGGATAGCGTCGCAAGACAGATCGTCCAGAAGAGCATGGCACCTATCAGTGACATGGGCTCCTCGACATCCAGATCCAGGAGTCTGACCAACACAAACGTCAGCAGTGTGGGCACAGCGAAGAGCGCTGCACCAAACCAGGCAGGAGAGAAGACCAGTTGCACAAATGGTGGATCTATGAAGATCGGATTAGCAGGCGTCAGACTGGCAAAGGTCATACTAAAAGGCAACAGCAAACCAAGGTAACGGCTGTGAGCAAGGATCGTTCCCAGGAAATACCGTTTCAAGAGCAGGACCACGGCAATCACCACCGCCAACGTGCCGAGATTGAGGAGAGGGACCAACCACGTGGCCAGGGCGAATGTGTAGACCAACGAGTAGAACACAGCGGCAACAGCCCCTCTTTCCGGGATGCCGATACGCCTCCAGAAACCCAGTGGCGTGGGATACACCGTATTGCAGTAGCGCAGGGAATAGTCTTGCCCCTCTCCTGCTTCTAGTGCCAGCCAGGCGGCGTGCAAATTCCTTTCCCGATCCAGAATCACTTTGGGGAAGAAGTGAGAAGAACCATCGCGAGCCGAAAGGCAGCCGCCTTCCATTTTGCGGCCGGAGATTGCGCCGTACCACACGTCGAACGAGCGGACTCCCTGCTCCCACATCAGATCAACCTCTTCTGCTGATCGCACTGCAATCCATGGGCTGCCGATGTACTCGGTACTCTTGACGGTGGGCCAGGTCTCGGCACGCTCCGAAGCGGCAAGACGCCTTGTCACAAGGATCTGATTGTGGCGTCCTTGCCACTGTGCTGTCGTGCCAACAAAGGCGACGCAGATCGCCTCCCCAAAAACGTCGCTTGCCAAGCAGAACGGACGCGCCTGTTGGCCTGAAAGCTCTCCCAGAACGTGGGACGCGCCAATCGGTGTTCCGTCGAATGCAAATTCCTGCAGGGCTAGGCTCTCCACGTTGGGAAGCCGACCGGCGGATGCCCAGGCAAGCCACACCCTGTCTCGGGCAACGACGAACTGCATCAAGCGGATCCCGGGAGCGGGTTCGCCGAGGAGAATCGGCTGCCCCGCAGTTCCTCCGGTTACGGTGGCAAGAAAGACCCCGTTGTCCTGTCCTATCTCTTCGACCCAGCCGATGAGAGTCTTGCCATCGCCGGCCACTGCGATTTGAGGTGAGGCAATGCGGGAAGCGTACGAGGAAACGCGCAACGGAAAGCTGCATTCTGTTGTCCCCGGATCGTAGGCCGCATAGTAGATGGCTGGCAGTTCTTCCACGCGATCGATCCACACCAGGTGAATCCTTTTTTGAGCATCGATTGCCGCTTGCAGCCGACGCGGCGACCTCCACGCGCACGTAATGGTGGCCGGTATCGAGAAGCTCGAATGATCGTGAGAAACCTCGTGTACGAGGCGCGGCGGCTCGCCGGCTCGCTCCATAATCCGTAACAGATGGACGCCTTCGTCAGGTCCTACCAACAGGATGGGGTCACGGGACCGAAGGGACACTCCGCCGATCGACAGCGTCTCCGACCAGCCGAGAGCCCAATCACCTCCCCAAGCCGTTCCCCCGGCCAACAATGCGACGAGCAAACATACGCTGACTCCGGCCCGGCCTCGGCGCCTATGCGGCAGAAAGATCGCTTCAACGTGCCTTGGCGATCTTCGGATCGAGGGCATCGCGGAGACCATCGCCGAGGAAATTGATGCACATCACCGTAATGAAAATCATCAATCCGGGGAAGAAGGTGTACCCGAAGTTGGTGGCAAGATAGGGCTTTCCGCCCATGAGGATGTTGCCCCAGCTGGGCGTGGGTGGCTGCACGCCGAGGCCGAGGTAGCTCAAGCCGGATTCTGCCAGGATCGCTCCCGCCACCTGCAGTGTCGCGTTGACGATGACCGGGGCCATCGTGTTGGGGATAAGATGGCGGAGGATAAGCCGGGACGTGCTGGCGCCGATGGCGCGAGCCGATGCAAAGAAATCCCTTTCCTTCAAGGAAAGGACGTTTGCCCGAACGATCCGGGCGATTCCGGTCCACGACAGCAGGGCGATGATCAGTATGATGTTGAAAAAGTTCGGCGACAGGATCGTGACGATAGTGATCGCCAAAAAGAGGAACGGGAAGCAGAGAACAACATCCACTAAACGCATGAGGAATTGATCCATCCAACCACCGTAGTAGCCGGCGAGTGATCCGACGACGACCCCGATCGATACACTGATCGCCGCGGCGACCAGCCCGATTGTCAGCGAGATTCGCGACCCCACCAGCACGCGACTGAACAAGTCCCTTCCCAGATGGTCAGTACCGAACAGATGAGACATGCTGGGATGCTCGTTGCGCTCTCCTACGTAGGGCTCCTTGTAGTCGTAGCCCACCGCGTCAACGATGAACGGACTAAGGATCATGGACAGGTACAACAAGATCAGCACCACGAGGGCGACCATCGCCATCCGATTCTTGCGCAGCTGTCGCCAGAAGAGCTTGAAATAGCCCTGCGATTCAAACGTGTTGGGTGTGGTCGTTTCTTCAGTCTGTCGCTTCATTTCTGCGCTCTTTCCTAGTCGTATCGAATGCGTGGGTCAAGAAAGCCGTAGGTGAGATCGGCGGCGAAATTCCCCAGCAGGGTGAGAATGGCAGAAAGGGTAAGGATCGCCATAATCACCGGGTAATCCCGCAAAGACACACCCCGCCAGAAGAAATATCCCATACCCGGCCAGGAGAAGATCTGCTCCGTGATCAACGCTCCGCCGAGTAGCACCGGGAGCTGAAGTCCGAACAGCGTCACCACAGGGATCAGCGAGTTCTTCATCATGTGCTTGGAGATGACCCGCGATTCGGACAGCCCCTTGGAGCGGGCGGTCTTCACGTACTCTTCGTGCTTAACCTCGAGCACCTGCGCCCGCATGTAGCGGGTGATCCCGGCCATGTACGCGGTTCCCAACACAACGATCGGCATGATGATGTGTCGCACGCGGTCAAGGAGATCCCCGCCGCCGATCAGCTCCTTCATCCCGTAGGAGGGAAGCCACCCCAGCGTCACCGAAAAGAGGTACAGCAAAAGCAGTCCGAGCCAGAAATTGGGCATCGAGATGCCGACAAAAGCAAAGGTCGTTACACCGTAGTCCAGCAGGGAGTATTGCCTAACGGCGCTTACCGTTCCGATGGGGATGGCAAGGAGGTAGGCGAACGCAAGGGCAAGGGACATGAGAAGGACGGTCGGCCCGATTCGAATCTTGAGAAGCTCCCACACCGGGCGACCGTAGTTGTAGGAAATCCCCATGTCGCCGCGAAAGAAGTGGCTTACCCAGTACCAGTACTGGATGTGAATCGGCTGATCCAACCCCATCCTCGCCCGGATCTCGGCGAAGTCGCGTGGGTCGATCGTCGGATCGAGGTAGATGTCCATCGGATCCCCCGGCGCTGCGTGCATCAGAGTGAAAACGATCACAGTGATGACAAACAGGGTAGGAATCAGAATGGAGGCTCTTCGAACGACGTAAGTTAACACCCACGCACCTTCTTCTGCTCGACCTGCTTGTTCTTCGTTTTTGGCATACGCATTAAAACCTGGGTGGGAGAGCCCACATGGCTCTCCCACCCAGACACCCTAGCTCGACAGGATCTAGGCTTCAACCTCCCATTGCCAGAGGTTTTGGTACCAGCCCTGTGGGTGGCACGGGAAGAAGTTCTTCAACCCGATGTCCTTGCGGCTTCCGAACTTGCCATCCTGATAGCACAGCCAGACGTAGGGCATGTCCTCGACCAGCTTCAGGGCAAGCT
>CAZDDA010000261.1:0-4308 GCA_964504085.1 uncultured Thermotogae bacterium
TCTGCGACCTTCTTGCCATCGATGATTTGTGCCTCCGGCATCGAACGGCCTCCTTTCAAGAAGAAACGTGTTGGTTTTTGTACCTATTGTTAATAGCACATCTGCCCCTGCGAATGCAAAGACTCGCTGCTGTCGCGTCGGTCGTTGATCTGGCCCAGCCCTGACACGCCATCGAGAAACCAAAGCTCAACATCGAATCGAGCTTCGACGGGTAACGACAATCGAGTGGCCACAAGCCATATCCTCTAGCGCGATCCAGAGGGTTGTCCTTGGTGGAGCGTTTCTGTATACTGCCCTCGGGCATGTCTAGGCCGGATTGGGCCACCCAGCCAATTGGGGTGGCTCATTTACATTGTTAGGAGGGTGCAATGTGGGAAAAGATACCGGTCGTGGGGGCCTACTTAGCGGTCCTTCTGGGCATCGGCTTTGTGGCGCGACGGCGAGCGCGCAAAACGGCCGACGACTACTTCGTCGCTTCTAGAACGCTGCCGCCGTGGGTTCTGTTCCTCACCATGGCCGCCACAAACTTCAGCGCGTTCACCGTGTTCGGCGTCTCCGGGGCCGGCTGGCGGATTGGGTACGCTTTTTACCCCATCATGGCCTTTGGAACGGGCTTCATGGCGCTGACGTTTTACTTCATCGGCCAGCCTGTGTGGCAATTAGGGAAGGAAAAGGGGCTTCTCACCCCGCCAGAGTTGGTGTTCGACCGTCTCGACAGCCCGACACTTCGATTGTTGTTTCTCGGAGTGATGGCCGCCTTCACCCTGCCCTACCTGGCAATGCAGCCGATGGCAGCCGGGTATGCGTTGGAGGAACTCCTGGGAATCCCCTACTTCGCTGGAGCGGCTCTGATTACGGGAGTGATGCTCATCTACACCCTGTTTGGTGGAATGCGCGGGGTGGCGTGGACCGACGTGTTTCAGGGAGGGATGCTGATTGTCCTGCTGTTGGTAGCCCTGGTGATCGTGGCAGCACCGTTGGGTGGACTGCCCGCAGCCAACCAGTCCGCCGCCCTTAGATGGCCGGACCTGTTCTCACGGCCGGGAATGGGAGGAGCGTTTCCTGCCGGCATATGGCTGGGGTACATGCTGTTGTGGTTCTTTGCCGATCCGATGTTTCCACAGCTGTTCCAGCGTTTCTACGCCGCCCGTGGCAGGCGAGCCTTGAGGACCACCATGGTGATGTATCCCCTGATCACCGGCATCCTGTTCCTCCTTCCTGTAACCATCGGCGTGCTCGGCCGGCTGACGTTCCCGGAACTTCCAGCCGGAGAGGCATCGGACCGCATCCTGCCACTGCTGTTGGGAAGGTTCGCCCCGGGCCCTCTCGAAGCGCTCATCCTCACCGCCGCTCTGGCCGCTCTCATGTCGACCCTCGATTCCCAGCTTCTCACCCTGTCCTCCATGTTCACCCAGGACCTGGTTCGACCTCTCACCGGACGATTGCCTTCCCGCAAAACCATCGCATCCGGCGGAGCCTCTTTGCGGCAGGATTCACCGCTGGCGGGAAAGCTGTTCGTAGTCGCGCTGGCGTTGGCGGGGCTGGGAATCGCGTGGCGTCCGCCCGGAACCTTTCTCGAGATCGCCACCGAGGCGTTCACCGGTCTGGCGGTGCTCTTCCCCACCGTGGTCGCCGCGCTGTACTGGCCGCGCGTCACCGCAAAAGGAGCGATTGCCTCGATCCTCATCGGTGAAGGATTGGTTGCTGCCTATCACTTTCAAGCGATCCCAACGCTGGGAACCCTGCCCGTCGTCCCCGTCGTCGTTGCGTCCACGCTCGCCCTTATCGGGGTGAGCCTGCTCACTGCCTCGCGGCAAACAAGCCAATCCGTCGAGACAATCAAACCGCAGGGGGCAACTCAAGATCCAGGCCAATCCCGTAGACCGCGGCGCCGGCTGTGGGCATGGACAGCGGCATTTGTTGTCTTGTTCGTTTTGGGAAACGATTTCTGGGCGTGGAACGATGGGCGATTGGGTCCGCTTGGCTTTCCGTGGTGGGTGTGGTACTGCCTCGGCCTGTGCGGGATCATGGCCGCTGCCTTCTGGTGCTTCTCGGTCCATCGATCGATTCCTGACCCGACTCCTCCCGAGACAAACACTGATTGATCGAGGCCGTTACATGCGGCCCTGCCTGTGGCCTTCATCCACGTACAAATGTTCTGTGGAGCTTGACAAAAACAGATCGCTGCACTAGGATGCGGTAGTATCGCGACATGACAAAGGTATCCCTGCGGCTCGGAAGCCGGGGATGCAATGGGGGAAGACCGGTGACGGTCGCGGTCGGTCAATCGGACCGGCACGCAAGTGAAGTCCGGCGCTATCCCGTAACTGTAGTCTTGCCTGCGTAGACAAGGCAAGAGAGCCAGAATACCCGCCTTTGTCCGGTCCCGAGAACCTTCGAGGAAAGGGGTAGGGACGTAGTCAAACGGCTATCGTCTTTTCCCTGTTTGAGGTAACAACAGGGATCGCTGTTTTCCCGATCCCCCTTTCTGTAACGAGGTCGAGCTTTTTTGTGAAGGGAGGTGAGCGATTACGCACAGCGCGGATGATGCTCTCAGGAACTCAAGTGATGCTTCAGGGAATCCAGGGCGGATAGCGGGCGAAGGATCTTCCGGTGTACGATTGGGTCTTATCCAGATCTACACAGGTGATGGGAAGGGCAAAACCACCGCAGCACTCGGTTTGGCCCTGCGAGCGTGCGGCCATGGGTTGCGCACCTACCTCGGCCAATTCCTCAAGAGGCGAAGCTGCGGTGAAATGTACGCTGCGAAGAAACTGGCTCCCTACCTCACCATCGAGCAGTACGGCTTGGACGAGTATATCTGCAAAGTGAAAGTCACTTCGGAACAGAAAGCAGCGGCACGACACGGGCTGGCAAAAGCGCGGCAAGCCCTTGTGAGCACCCACTACGACATCGTGGTTCTGGACGAGATCAACGTTGCCATCAATTACGGATTCCTGGTGGATGAGGAGGTACTGGAGTTGATGAATAGCAAACCCCCTCAGTTGGAATTGGTGATGACAGGAAGAAAAGCACCCCAGTCGATCGTTGATCGGGCGGACTTGGTCACCGAGATGAGAGAGGTAAAGCATCCCTTTTCGCAAGGGATACGAGCTCGGATCGGCATCGAGTTCTAGCCAGCCGAGCAGACGAGGCCGAGTGACCGTCAAATGATGTTTCTAAAAAATGCAAGGAGGTTTAGATGAAGAGAATTGAATTAGAATGTATCGTTTCAGCTATCTTTGCCCTGCTAATAGCCGGTTTAGCGGTTTGCGCGGCACCATTTCCGATCGCAGTGACTGACGAAGCGGGAAACTTCGTTACCGTGAACGCAGAGCCCCAACGTATCGTTTCCCTTACCCCAAGCCATACGGAGATCCTTTATGCACTGGGATTGGGAAGCCGCCTGGTTGGGGTGACGACCTACTGCAACTTCCCTCCCGATGCCGCGGATAAGCCAAGGGTTGGCGGGTTTTCCGATGTCGACCTCGAACAGGTTGTTGGTCTTTCCCCCGAACTGGTTCTGGCAAGCACCATACACTTGACCGAGGTTGTTCCAAGGCTCGAGGAATTGGGCATCACCGTGTTCGTTGCCAATCCCCCAAACGTCCTGGCCGTTTTGGACAACATCCTCACCATCGGACTCATCACCGGACAATCAAGAACCGCGGCTGCTCTAGTTGCAGAAATGCAGGAACGCATCGACGCTGTTCTCCAAGCTATTGAGGGTGCCGGTCGACCGGAGGTATTCTGGGAGCTCGGAGCAGAGCTATACACGGCTGGACCGGGATCCTTCATCGATGATCTGATCACGCTGGCCGGTGGAGCGAATGTGGCGGCCGATGCGCAAAACCAGTGGCCGCAGTTGAGCGTTGAGGCAATCATCATGAAAGATCCGGAGATCGTCGTCTTGGCGGATCACAACTATGGCGAGACTGCAGAGAAGGTAGCGACCCGCCCTGGCTGGCAAGAGATCACTGCAGTGAAGGAAGGGTGGATCGTTGAACTGACAAACGACGACATCTTCTCCCGGCCCGGTCCGCGCATTGCGGAGGCGCTCGAGTTCTTGGCACGCACCTTCCATCCCGATCGCTTCTAGTACAAACTGTGGAACAATGCGAAAAGAACCGGTGTTGAGCAACTGACGTGTCCGCCTACAAAAACAACGAACACAAGATCGAGGGGATAGACAAGACTCTGCCCGCAGCCCTCGCGAAGCCCGGACCGAGACGATACTGGCTGTGGCGTCGGCGCGGGCATGTGCTGCTGGTGGCGTTTGCCCTCGTAGTCTGTGTCGCGCTGCTGGCG
>CAZDDA010000262.1:0-4305 GCA_964504085.1 uncultured Thermotogae bacterium
TTTAATCGGGGGAACCGCAGTGCATCTGAGGCAACAGCGCCTACTCACCGTGATCACTTCCACCTCCTTCCTGCCCGCCCCCTCGCGCTCTCTCGTCGGCACCGACACACCCACCGCCGACTTCGACTGCACATCCATCGTCTCCAGCTCCGATCGGCAGGGGACGTATCTGATCTGTTCGCAATCAATCGCTCATACAAGTCCGCTCGCAATCAAAGGCACGGCATTTGGGGACGCGTTCAGCCCGAGCCTGTCGAAATCTGTCCTGAGCCTGCCGAAGGGGGGACGCTCGCAGAATGCTTGGCATCGCGCAGCGTTGTATCGACGCCCGGGTGATCCGTTGGTAAAACACGGCTGCGTGATCGTCGGGTGACGTCTAGGGTAGTGAATAGAAATGAGTCGCAGATTCTCGTTGTCCGCCTCGGGAAAGGAGAACTCCAGTGACGAAATCAGCATGGTTGACGGCAATCGCATTGCTTCTCTTTTGCTCTCCTGCAATCGGGCAGGACTACGAATGGACGGACTGGTCGTGCAGCTACTACCGCGTCGGTACGGCCGGCGGGACGGGTTGCTCGTCCGATCTGCCGGGCTGTGATTTCTTCGAGTGTATCGTACAGGTGGAGCCGGCGACGGGGGATTGCGTGGAGCTCGGTACCCCCCCGATCGATGTGCTTCACTACTGGGAGGAGTACCCGGACGCCGTTCGCTATGAGTTTGCCATCCGGGCTACTCATCCGGCGGGTGGGTCGGACGAGAATGAGTTCGAGGGCTGGCACTACGAGAACTACACGACGGATCTTCAATACTCGTGGCACCACGACAACGCGCACAACTGTGTGGAGTGGATGGTGCGCGCCGAGGTGCCTGCAGGGGATCCGAGTGCCCTGGAAGACGCAAGCTGGGGAATGGTCAAGGTCAAGTACCGCTAGCGCAGGAATAAGCGCTAGCTCCGGATCTCATAATAGTGCCCTGGATAGGCAAGTACAGCTGTCTGGTCCTCGTTAGGGCGAATTCTGTTCATCCAGGAGGCTTGCGGACAGACATCCTCCGAAGGGATGAAGAGCAAGTTCCGGTGAAACACGGCTGCCATTCGGACCGGATAGCAGTTGGTGGGTGTGCCGAGAATCTCAGCTCCGCATCGCTTGAGAGACGGCAGCGGCGTGGTCGTCGGGTGGGGTGAACGATACTGGACGGAAATGGGTGGCTGACCCCTATTGTCCCATCTGTAGCTGGAGGGTAGTCCAATGACGCCGGGAGATGGACACACAGGCCGGGTCACAGGTGATAACCTCTCTCGAGAGGGCCGGAGCCTAATAGAAAGAGTCATTGACTATATTGACTATGAAGTTTCCATAGTCGACAAGGACTTCCGAATCGTCTTTGCGAATAAGAAAAGGCGCCGCAAGCATGGCAGGGAGATACTGGGGAAGCGATGTTTCGAAGTATTCCCGGAAGATGCAAGGACGCGCAAATCGCCCTGCCCCCAGTGTCCCTGCAAGCCAATCTTAGAACAACACAGGCTTACCGCTGAGTGCTTCAGCCACAGGATTCGGGACAGGAAGAACCGAGCCTACTACATCAAGGAAAAAGCGTCGCGCATTGTTGATGATAGTGGAAACGTCGTGTTTGCCATCAATGTTGTTGACGATATCAGCGAGGATGTTTTCTACGAGAATGCTCGTAGAAAGCTCGACGGGGTCAAGACCAGACTCCAAGACTTGAACTCATATGACAAGACAGTTGAACTCATAGTCAAAGGAATCCAGAACGCTGGCTACCGTCGAGTGAGGTTCTACGAGGCAAATCTGGATCGCCTTCTGGAGCATCGTTTTTTTGTCGGGAGGAATGCGTGTGGAATGGCGCCCTTTCGATTTAAGGGGTACCGGATACCTGAAGAGGAGTCGCTTAAGCTGTTCAACTTGCCACAGGGCAAGCCCCGCATGCACTCGGGAATAAAGGAATCTGCCAGTCCGCGCTCTCTGCCATGGTTGAAGGACCTAGGTCTGGAAGATCAGATCTGGATAGACTTGCCACTGGTTGCTGGGGGTAATCCCATTGGCCTGATAGCAGTGGACAACAAGGATGGCGAGCGAAGATTAAGTAGACGCGATGTCACGCTATTGAGCGATTTCTCGAAGTTTGCCGCGCAAGCGGTGGCGAACTCCAGATCTGTGTGGGCACATCGTCTCCTCGGTGATGTCACAAGAGAGGTGGAGGAAGCTCCCAACAGGAGAGCGGCGCTGGATGTAATTGCCAAGCAAATCTGTCTTGGACTTGAAGCAGCGCAGTGTGCTCTTTTCGTCAGTGACAAGGAATCCGGCAAACTGCGAAGAGAGGCTATTTACATTGATGGTCTTCCTCGCGCCGATTACCGTAGAATCCCGGTGGAGGCCTACTCACACAATGAGTCTCTCACAGAACGAGTATCCCGACAGAGTGAAGTCCTGAATATCCTTGATCTTAAAGACTACGAACGGCGAAATCCCGGGCAGATCAACTGGGATGTCCTCGCGCGATTCGAGACCGTCATGCGGAAGGCCGGGAAGGGCGTGAAGCATAAGAACGCAATTCTGGCCCCACTGCGCGCGGGAGGTGAACGGATAGGGAGTCTGAGGGTAATCAACAACCTGCGAAGCGGCACAATACCTTTCCCTGATAGTGACAGAGCCCTTCTCGCAGAAGTCAGTACACAAGTGGCCCTTGCACTTAAGAGGATGCAGTTGCTTGATGATCTGAAGGCGGCGAAGAAATTCGCAGAAGACATCATCAACAGTACTCCAGATTCCGTGATGGTAACGAAGCGGGAATCTAGAGTCAAGAAACCGCCGCGGTGGACTGTGGTATACGCCAATGAGGGTGCCCACACCGTGTTCGGCTGTCCTAGCGGAAGCCTAAGACGCAGAGATGCTCGGAAGATGTACACTCCGGAGTCCGTTGAGAAGATAGTGGAAGCTCTCAAAGCAGCACAAACGGCGCGTGATCTGTGGGTTGAAGTCCAAGGGGGTGCGGGCGCAGAACCAGTCGCGGTCAGTCTGTCACTCTCCAAGGCCAAATTGGGCCGCGAGGAATTCACGATCGGATTCTGCAAGAGCATGCAGACCGTCGTCGAGCTCAAAAAGAAACACAAGGAGCTTGAGGATCTGCATAACACGATAATCCTGAGACTGGGACTCATTAATGCCACGATGTCCGCTATGGGCTTTGTTCACGATTCCAGAACAGCGTTAATGACAGTGAGCGGTTTCTTGGACACAGTTGTGACGTGGATACCATCAGCAACAAAGAAGAAGCGGGCCAATGCGGATCTTCTTTTGACGCTGACTGCACATCTGAAGCTTCTTCGGGACTACTTCGTGAGGCTGGACAAGTTTCTGAATCTCACGAAGACTGAATTCAGGGAACACAAGCTTCGGCCACTATTCCAAGGGATGTTTGAAATCCTTGATCCGAAGCTCAAACAGCAGAAGATAAAGTACGGTTTCAGGTTCCATGACGACGACTATGAAGTCGCCTGGGATGGTAATCAGATACAACAGGTAGTTTTAAACTTGCTGCAGAATTCAATTCACGCACATGAGCACTCCTCTGGCAAGAGGTGGATCAGGGTTAGTTCAAAGGAGGTGGGCGGTGGGTGGTTAGAGATTGTCTTTGCTGATAACGGTATTGGCATTCCGCTTGAGCGAAGAACATGGATCTGGGAAGCTTTTCATACCACGAAGGATAGGGGTGTTGGACTTGGCTTGGTAGTCTGTAGGAAGATCATTCAGGAGAACCACGGGGGAGCAATGTACCATCAAATGGCCCCGGATGGTTCCACGGAATTCGTCATGCGACTCAGAAGCAGGCCTTCATTAGAGCAGATCGAGGAGAAGCAACATGCCAGAAAGACTACTCCTGTGGGTGGAAGATCGTAAGGATTTGATTTGCAGCCAGCGTCCCAAGCTCCGCAAGATAGGTTTCAGTGTCCACTGGGCGTTTCGGCCGAGAACGGTGCTGAGGGCATTGGAAAGGTATAGTGTTTCAGTAGTCTTTTTCGACCTAGTACTGCTGGTCGCGGGTAAGGAGATTGACTGGCAGAAGTTCTTCTTGAGGATCAGGCACAAAGACCCAACGGTCCCCATAGCCGCAGTTACGGCCTATGAGGAGCGATATCGAGATCAGATAGCGCTTGCCCGCTTTGACAGAGTGTACCCGAAGCCTATTCCGTCACTACTGGAATCAGAAAAGGAGTTCAATGAATTTTGCGCTGACCTTGAGTCAATCCCATTCTTAGTGGGGATTTCCAGCGGCCTCTCGTGATCATGC
>CAZDDA010000263.1:0-4303 GCA_964504085.1 uncultured Thermotogae bacterium
CTGATCGCTGAAGGCGACACCACAGAAGACGTTTACCCTGATGAACAATGCGCCGGTGGCCGCAGCGATTGCCAGTGCCGCTGCAGCATCGTTTCGAAGCACGTTGACCCCGATTGGGATGTGTGCCTTTCTCGTGATTTCTTGAACGATCACCGTCATCGCCGTGATCGTCTCTTTCGCAGCCGTCTTAGAAAGCGGCGCATCCCTTAGGTTCTCCACCAGCGCTGCGTCGGCACCACCGGTCTCCAATGCGCGCAGGTCCTGCAGGGCAGCATCGAGAATCGGGGCAAGCCCCTTCCCATCATAGTCGACGCTACCCGGTAGGGGGAGAAGGTGAATCATTCCAACAAACGGCTTGTCGATATCAAACGGTTCCATCGTCCCGTCATTATACACTCCTCCCCTGTTGAAGGGCCGTGCCCATGGACGCAGAAGATGATGCCTTCGTATGCAGGTGCGCTGCGATTGTGTCGGACGCTTTGCCTTTCGCGCCTTGACAAGACCTTCGAAGTCGGGTAGTCTTTGGCAATGGCAGTATTACAAATTCTAAGATAGTGTTACCGATATGACAGGACTTGTTCGCTTCACCGTTTCAATCGAGGAAGGGCTCCTTGCCGCTTTTGATGCGCTCATTCGGAGCCAGGGCTATCAGAATCGCTCGGAAGCGATCCGCGATGCCATTCGGGGCCGGCTCATCGAGCAGGAATGGAAGGCGGGCGACGAGGTTGCGGGTGTGATCACTCTCCTCTACGACCACCACCGACCCGGTGTTGCCGAGACGTTGACCGAGATCCAGCATCGCGCATTGGCCCACGTCATCGCAAGCACGCACGTTCACCTCGACCACTCAAACTGCCTGGAGTGCATTGCCGTCAGGGGGGAGGCGCGAACGATTGAGGAACTCGCCCATCGGCTGAAGAGCTTGAAAGGGGTCAAACACGGGGCACTCACCGCGACGTCCACCGGGAAAAAACTCAGCTAAGTCCTGAAGGAGGCTGTTGTGAAAAAACTGTTGATGGTTGGAATCTCATTGTTGGTCATTGCCAGTCTTGGGATGGCTGTGCTGGCGAAACCGAGCGTCGTTGCTACCCATGCCGTCCTGGGCGAGTTTGCACAGATCGTTGGCGGAGAATTGATCGAAGTGACGACGATTATCCCCTCGGGGTTCTGTCCCGCTTTCTACGATCTGTGTCCGAGTGACGTGGCCGCAGTGAGCCGGGCGACGATGGTCCTGTATTCGGGGATCGAGCCGTGGATGGATTCACTGTTGGACGCCGTCGGAGCAACGGCCAGCGTGGTCCGACTGACGGGGGCGTGGAGCACCCCCGACGCCGCAGCGGCTCAAGTGGAAGCGATCGTCACCGCACTGAGTGAGCTTCTGCCTGGGGATGCGGAAATCTTCGCTGCGAATGCGGCTGCCTACAAAACCGAGCTTGCTTCGTTGGGGATCTCTCTCAAGGCGAAAGCGGCAACGCTCAACGTGGCCGCCGTTCCCGTGATCTCGATGGCCTGGCAGGAGATGTTCGTGGCGTGGCTCGGTTTTGACGTTGTCGCCACGTACGGGATACCGGGAAATCTGTCCCTCCAGGATCTCGTCGACCTGGCTGCGGTAGGCGTGGCCGATGAGGTGGCCGTGGTTATCGACAACCTGCAAAGCGGCGTGAACTTCGGGGCAAAGCTTGCTCGCGAGGTCGGCGCAATCCATGTCGTGCTGTCGAATTTCCCCGGGGCGATGCCAAGGACAGCGACTGTGCTCGATCTGTTCGCACAAAATGCCGAAGCGCTGTTCTCCGCCGTCGAGCCGCTTTCATAGACAAAGGAGGACGCGTGGAAACACTCTCCATTGACCCGCGAACGGCCAATATCGACGAACTGATCGAGCAGGGAACCCATCTACACGGCCACCTTGGGCCGTTCCTGATCGCGGGCATCCGCATGGGATTGCTCGCGCTGGAGCTGCTCGACAGCCGCGGCTATTTCGGCATCCAGGCCGAATCGCAGACAGGGACGATCACGCCCCTTTCTTGCCTCACCGATGGGGTACAGATCGGAAGCGGTTGCACCCTGGGTAAAGGCAACATTCGTGTGACGGATGAGCGCCGCCCTCGGGTGCATTTCTCGAACGAAGCGGGCGAGCGGATAATGATCGAACTTCGCCCGGATATCTACCACGGGTTTTCCGACGGCACGTTGGCCGAACAATGCGCGATTGCGCGCCAAAAAAAACTGGAGGAGATGTTCATTTGGAGCACCCCTCAATAGAGCTAGTAAATGTCACTGCCGTCTACGAGGGTGAGCGGATACCGGCGCTGCACGGGATCAGCCTCGCGGTTGAGCCCGGTGAACTCGTCGGGGTCATTGGTCCGAACGGGGCGGGCAAGACCACGCTCCTTGAGGTAATCAACGGTCTGCTCCCAATCACTAAAGGAACCGTTCGTGTTCTCGGAGAGCCGGTCAGTCCCTCCAGCCACAATCTCCGGCAACAGATCGCCTACCTCCCTCAGGATCTGTTCTTTGATCCATCCACGCCGTTTCTGTCAAGGGATGTGGCCTTGATGGGGCGATTCGCGGTGATCGGTGTGTTCCGTTTTCCGAGCAAGGCCGATCACGCTCTTGTCACCGAAGCGATGGCTGCGGTGGGGATTGGCGATCTGGCCGCAAGACCGATCGGCCGCCTCTCCGGCGGGCAACAGCGCAAGGTCCTGCTGGCGCGGGTTCTGGCCAAGCGCCCGCAGATTCTCTTACTCGATGAGCCGACAGCGAACCTTGATCCGGAATCCAAGGAAGAGATTTCCCACTTGGTCCTCCAGATCCGTCATGAGCTCTCCCTGGCCACCCTGACGGTGTCGCACGAATCCGGCCCACTGCTCGATCGGGCCGATCGCGTGCTCACCATTGAGAGAGGGCGCCTCGTCTCCGACGCGCCTGGAAACGGTGCGGCCGTCCCGATCGCTGCGCAAGCTCAGTGCTCCTAAACATGTTTGGCATTCCGATCCACATCGTTCTGCCGACGCTGCTCGGAAGCCTCCTCGGCGGACTACTCTGCAGCCTGATGGGGGTTTTCGTTGTACGGATGAACCTCTCGTCGCTCGGCTTTGCAATGTCCCATGCCGCCTTTGCCGGTGCGGCACTGGGGTTGGCGGTTTCCGTGCTTGATCCGTTGTGGATGGCAATCGTGTTCGCCGTGGTGATCGCGGCGATCCTGGGACCGCTGTCCCAGGTTTCCCGACTTGAGCCGAACACGATCATCGGTGCGAGCTTCCCGGTGATGATGGCCCTCGGACTCATCTTCATCAATCTCGCGCCCAGCGCCTCAGTCGGAAGCGGCGCGCTCTCGCTTCTGTGGGGAAGCGTGCTCGGCATCACCATGGCCGACGTGCTCAAGCTGGGGATTCTTGCTGTGGTGATGATTACCGTTCTCGTCGGCTTCGGCAAGGAGTTCCTAGCGATTCTTCTCGATCGCAAGCTTGCCGCAGCCTCAGGAGTCAATACTCGCATCTACTACTATCTCGTCCTCTTTCTCACCGCGGTCACCGTCGCCCTTGCCCTGCGGATCACCGGCGGGCTTCTCATCTACGCGTTGATGATCCTCCCCTCGTCCGCCGCCTATCAGCTGCTCTACGACATCAAGAAGGTCTTCTTCCTCGCACCGTTGTTGGGTGTGTTGTCCGCTCTCGGCGGCTTTCTCCTCTCCCTGGCCGCCGATCTTCCCATCGGTGCCTCGATCGTGCTTGCGGCAGCGGCCATTTTCTTCGCCTGCGTCGGCCTTTCCCCAAAACGACGTCGCCGCCAGCAAAGGGCCGACTAGGTTCTGTTCCGGCGATAGAGAGTAAGTCGGAAGCCTCTCAGGCACACCAAGGAGAGGTACTACATTTAGGGGGAGGCAAAACGAACTGATTCACACCATGGGATCTAGGAGCTTTGCGCCCAGAAATCGGCCAAGAGAACCGTTTTGGAGGGGTGTGATTGGCCCTAGGAAGAGACCGAGGAGCGAAATAGCGGGGCTCTGAGTGGGTCGGAGAGATGAAGAGCGCGCTCACGTTCTCTTGTAGTGCCATCGCTGACAAGACAGGCAGAGAGATGCCTGCTTCTGGAAAAGCTAGAGTGTATCGACTTTCGCCTTTATGACGTCAAGCATGTCGCTCATGACGTCAAGGAAGAACAGGATATCATCCAAAATCCATCTCTGTTTCTCGAAGAGCCGGTCTTGTTCCACCAAATGTTCAGAGAAGTCCCCGTGCATCTCCCCGTGAATGGTTTCTATCTCTTATTGAATCACCTCAAGGCGATTTTTCCCATCCTC
>CAZDDA010000264.1:0-4266 GCA_964504085.1 uncultured Thermotogae bacterium
TTCACGGTAAATGACTGTTCGGCAAGCGAATTCGGCATCCGGCAGCAAAGTGGGGGATAGGAGATCAACGGCTACTGACTGCGGTATTTTTTTGTGGTCGAATCGGGATCCTGTGCTACATTTGGAGCAGGGAGTATTCCATGAAGCCGAAACGATCCCTATTGATTGCCCTCCTTGCGGTCGCGGTTGCCATGGGTGCGTGTATTCTACTGATCGGCTGTGCTTCCGTGGGTGATGCAAAAGACGACGCGCCCAAGGATCAATCGCCGCAGCGGACAGACGAACAGGCAAGTGCTGTGGAAGAGGGAAGCGAGAGCAGCTCTGAAGCGCGGCAAAAGCCTGTTGCCACCACTGCCGGTTCCGGTGGGGAACAGCCTGACCAGGAACTCGGGTCTATGGCTGAGGAAGATCTTTTCAGATCCTTTGCCGCCTCCCTCAGCCAGGCATTGGACCGCATTCTTCCCGGAACCCTTTCCAAGATGAACTGGAACCGGATAGCCACCATCCTCGTGGGTCTGCTCATGATGGCGATGATCTATGGACTGGCCTTTGCTCTGGCCAGGCTGCCCCTGCGTGGGAGGACAGCAGGCAGCCGCGGGGGCGGGGGACAGGCCGGGGAGCGAGCCGGAGAACCGGTCTCCCGGTGAACTCACGGACCAGACACGTCTGATATCTCAAAGAGTGGGTTATAATCGCCTTCCCGAATAATCACTAAGTGAATCGTGATTCTTGCAAAACCGATGGAGGTGGCGGGAGTCGAACCCGACCGGCGTCGCTTCCATCGGTTGCGATGGTTTCCCATTTCCTCCCACGTCTTGCTATAAATTATTACATGGGAAATAGATAATCAAGAGTCTGTTTATTACCCGTTCACACTGGGTGGCATGAGATACCAGGATTTACACGTTCAACTGTACACGGTTTAGTACACGGTAAATCTCGAGCCGTCTCGCTTCACGCTGGCTAAGAACATATAGCACGAAGCTGGACAACTATGGTGATATAGTTTTGTAAGAGGTCGAGGGGGGGGCACTGTAAAGGCCTCATCCCGTATGAAGGATTTGGACGCTGCTCTTCAACGACATCCCGGACTTCTCAAAGGTTGAGGCGGGTGAGCTGGATACGGAGGAGACTGACCCTTTGCTCTCGTCGAATCCGGCGGAATCCTGTACCGCAAGCGTGTTGGCATTTTTGTCAGACAAAAATGCTACAGTTTGTACTTCACGTAAAGGAATTGTTTCTTAAATCCCGGCGCCGCGGTTCGGTAAATATTCTCACAAATTATCGATCCGCTCGCCAGTATTCACTCCCTGCCTACCCGCACCTTTGCCGTTTGACAATTCGCGTGAGCTCGTCCCACAGCCGTTTTGCCATTTCGCGGTCGTAGCTCTCCGGAGATGCCTGCACTATCCGCAGCTTAGGATCGAGATACTTCCCGCTCACACCGTCCAGCTCATCAGCGCTCGCTGCGTAGACCGATGGTATCGCTCCCTTCTCGGGTGATTTACCGAAAGGACTCATGAGCTTTCCGATCAGCGCTTCGCCGCGTGTCGCGTAGCTTGGGCGCGTATTCACGAACCCGGGATTCACGGCGTTGCATGTCACTCCGGTCCCCTCCAAGCGTCGCGCCAACTCGAATGTCACCAGGTTTAAACCGAGTTTTGAGTTGGCGTATGCCTTCATGCGGGAGAAGCCGGTCGCCAGCTGTAGATTCCCGAAATCAATCTTGCCGGCTTTGTGAGCCGGCGATGAGACATTTACAATGCGTGACGGAGCACTACGCTCCAATAGCTGCCGAAGCTCTTGGCTCAGGATGAATGGCGCGACTAGATTCACAGAAAAGGTGACCTCGAGTCCTTCCTGTGTCACGGTCCGTGAGCCATACGCAACCCCGGCGTTGTTGACCAGAACGTCCAGGCTCACGTAATTACCTGCAATCCGCCGTGCTAGTTCCATTGTCTCCGAGATACTCGAGAGATCTGCGATGAGCAGGTCTACCGGTTGATTGGTGACTTTCCGGACGTACCCCCGCGCCATCGCGCCTCGCTCTGTATCTCGCGCGACCATCACTATCCGTGCACCCATTCGGCCCAGGCTCAGAGCCGTCTCGAGTCCGATTCCACCATTTGCACCGGTGATTACGCATGTCTTTCCTTCCACTGTTATTTCCTCCTTGTCATGGAGTTGATCGCCCGGGTCGCCAGCAGGAGCCCTGCAATCGCAAAGCCACCGACAACAACTAAACAGAGCCAAAGAGGAAACTCACCCTCCTGACCACTCAGAACCCCCTGTCGGATCCCGTCGACCAGATAGCTCGTGGGATTCGCCATAGCGCCAATTCGCATCCAGCTGGGGAGTGATCGGAGCGGATAAAGGGCGTTGCTCAAGAAGAGCACCGGAAGGTTCAGTAACATGATCATGGCATGGTAGGCCATCAGGTCGTCGGTCTGCGATGCCACAGCAAGCGCAAGCCCTGAGAATCCGATTGAATAGCCGATTGCCAGGATTATTGCTGTGATCCACCCCAAAACGCTCCCTCCGGACTCAGCGCCGATAAGCGCTCCGACAACGAATATCACTACCGCCTGTATCATTGCCTTGGACACGGTACTGCCTATAGTCCCCAGTAGAATGCTCACACGTGGAATGGGTGCAACGAGGTATTCCTTGAGGATGCCGCGGACCCGCTCATCGAGCCACGTCATTCCTCCACCGATCGCCCCACCCATCGCGCTCAGGGCGACGATTCCGGGCAACATGAACCCTACATAGCTGCCTGTCCCGGATGTCTGTGCGCTAACCACGGTTCGTGCCATGCCGACGCCGAACAAGACTACCCACAGGATGGGTTGGATCATGGTTCCAAAGAGCTCCTCACCATTGGTCAGGAACTTTCGCATATGCTTTCGCCAGATTGTTGCTGTTGAGTCAATTGCCAACGTCATAAATTCTCTCCGTTTTTCATTTCGTGACCGGTTTGCTTGAAGAACACGCCGCCAAGGTTGGGTTTAGTAACTGACACATCCCTTATTGTGAAATCGACCTCGCCCGCAGCTGCGACAATCTCGGCGATCCGGCGGGACGACGAACTCACGCCAATCAGCACGCCGCCATCCACCGCAGTGACCTCCTGTACTTCATCAAGCCCGCGGAGCCGCTGTATCAGCGCCCGTGATGATCCCTCTCCCCGGAGCGTCACAGTGTCGGCTCCCAGCGCCTCTATAAGCTCACTCGGACTGCCCTCGGCAACAAGCTTGCCCCGGTCCATGATGCCCACTCTATCCGCTAGCTGCTCTGCCTCGTCGAGGTAGTGTGTCGTGAGCAGAACAGAAAGCTCTGTGCGTTGCATGAGATCCTTAAGGTAGGTCCAGATTCTCGAGCGGCCGTTTGGATCTAGCCCGAGAGTCGGCTCGTCCAGAAATAGGACATTTGGCACAGTCACAAGCGCCCGTGCCAATTCCAGTCGCCTTTTCATACCGCCGGAGTAGGACCTGCACTTCCGGTCCGCCGAGTCAGACAGATCAACCAACGGCAGAAGTTCGTTGGACCTTCTCCGGCACTCAGTCGAGGAAAGACCGTAGAGACGACCGTGATACATCAGAACCTGCCGCCCGGTGAGGGCCTCGTCGAGCACCATCTCCTGGAACGTAACGCCAATTGATGCGCGCACGGCTTTTTCGTCTTCAACCACGTCGTATCCGTTAACCTTAGCTGTTCCCTCAGAAGGAGCCGCCAGGGTCGTGAGAATAGAGATCGTTGTCGTCTTGCCCGCGCCATTCGGTCCAAGAAGCGCATAGATGGTGTTCTTCTCCACGACCAGATTCAGTCCATTCACGGCTTGCACACCACTACCGTACTTCTTGGAAAGGTCCTTCACCTCAACGGCTTTGATTGGGCTTGTAGCACCGTTCCCATAGCCACTCATCTTGTGCGTCCTTGCTTCGGATGTTCCGAGTGATCCATCCGATCAATGATTTTGTCCAGGAATGCTATATCGAGATCTGCGAGTCGCCGGGCGTACTCAATCGGAAACTGGGCGCTACCGACATGTTCATGTTGATCTTCTGAGCCCGTTCCCAGTGCCTTTCGATAGGCGGCTGCGGTATCTCGTCGACTGCACAGTAGCTGCAGCGCCTCTGCCTTTTGCAGCTCATCCAGGAAACCAATGCTCACTATGGCCGGTGATTCATTGGGCAGATATGTCATCAACTGCTTTTTCAGCAGCCGAAAGAAAGCTCTCTCTCCGTCTTTGGTTACCGAATATAC
>CAZDDA010000265.1:0-4252 GCA_964504085.1 uncultured Thermotogae bacterium
AGGCGGAAATGCCCGTCGGTGAGGCGATCATCGAGTTCCGATGAGCGGACATTCTAACAACGACTTGCTGTGCCTACGTCCCCCGGACCAGCCCCAGGACCTTCCAGACAACGAGATTGACTTACCAATGGTCGCGCCTTCGCCGCGCGCCCCGATTACCCTTCGGGACGGCACGCCGCTGTGCTGCTGGAAAACCTCCACTTAGGATGGGAAGCCGCGCGGTAAATCGCATTACGCTATTCCGATTTTCGCAGCGACAGGGAAGCGAGGCACGCGCTCGCCGGGGGAGGTGACTCTGTTTCGGGCGAAGCCCGGGGATGCCGACGGTCATGCGCAACAGGGGGTGTCCACGGAGTATGGTCCGGCCTGTGTTCTTCAGCGACCCCTTATTCTATTCAATAAAAACGGCATCCCGCTTTTATCGCTGCCCAGCCCAGTCCGCTGTTGACATCTTCGTATTAAGAGAGTATTGTTCGATTGTGTCAACCGCGTGAAGGCAAGTGAACAGCCCTCAGTGAGTGCTCATGCGCGCGGACAGCAAGGAGGATCTCCCGCGTCCTGGGTGATATGCAATGGACACAAATGCTCTTGCAGAGAAGAGACCTGAGTAATAGTCGGGTACACAAGAGGAGCGAGTTCGTGACTGACCGAGATGAAGAAGCGCCTTCTTCCACGCCGGCAGACTTAAGCGTGGGGCACCTTTTCCGGCTACTCCGACCGCGTGAAGTCTATGGTATCTTCTGTGTCCTCATTGCTCTACTGGCAGGTGCTTTTGTCGCTGGGAGATGGTCGGAGCGCTTGCTATCACTGTCGAGTGGCACGGAGTCTAAGGACCCCGTCGCTGTCTTCATGGAGAACAGCCCCCAACAACTGTCGCTTAGACGTCAGGCTCCTATCGCTGCATTCGAGGAGTTTCTCGACGCTGCGGCCTCGGACAGGTGGTCGGACGCCTTTGCGCTCACCTCTGCCGCATGGAGAGCGCAGCATAGGACCTCCGAACCAGAGGACTTGAAGCGTGACTATCGGATGACCCAGCGACATCAATACCACTACTACATACCCCGAGACATGGGCGACGAGCGCGCGGAGTTTGACGTTGATCTTGAGTATTGGGATTTCCTTCCGCCTCTGCCTGTCCGCGAGTCTCTTCGGATGACCGCTCTCCATGCGGCGCTCGCTGACGGATATGTAGATCAGTACGCTCGTGAGCTTCTACAGACTCTCAAGCAGTGCTACGATACGTCGACGATGTCGGAGGGGATCTTGAAGGAACGCGTTACTGACTTCGCCCGCACGAGAACTGTCCGAGACTTGGTCATACGAGATGATATCATTGAGGATCTCGGTCGCAGGTTGCTCCTCACGCCGATTCTTCCGAGTGACACTTACCAGGGCAAAGTGCCGGCACGATCGAAGAAACGTCTTGTGAACGCAGCCATGGTCCGGGAACATGGGGCATGGCGCATCCACTCGTACGATTCATATATGGCGGAGAAGCAGTAGCGCCATGGCCGCCTGCATTTCGCGGGACACAATACGCGTTTGACACTTTCGTGACAATCACGCCGGCCGAGCGGGTGCTGCGACGCGTGGGATGCGAAGGCAGCGGGCGAAACGGTATCGCGTCCCCGGAATGCGCACTAAGGAGTTGGCTTCAGGAATATGGCAGTGCAAGACCTGCCCCGAGATCTCAACAAAGTCTCGCATGCGAAGCCGAGGACTGCGCTAATGAAGGCTGATATGTCTTAAGGATGGGAGCGTATGATGGCAATAAATGTGTTCCTTAGCCGCCCAACAGCGATTGCCAAGAAATTCGAATCTGGATGCGTTGCCTTCCAGGCGTATCTTTCCCGAAAAGGATACAGCGTATGTCGTCTCGGCGCGGATCAATACTCAATGGACGCCCCCTTGAAGGCTGTAATGACTCTAATGAAAACAAGTCGAGCTGCGATTGTCTTGGGCTACCCTCAGTACGAAGTCACAGCAGCCCTGTCCAAGGCAGCAATACCGCAACAGGAAGTATCAGCGGTCTTCCCCACACCATGGAACCAGATTGAGGCGACCCTGGCTTTCAAACAGCGCATCCCTGTACTTGTGATAGCGCACGAGGGAGTCTCTGGAGGTGTTTTTGACTACGGCGTTACGGGTGAGTATGTGCATAGTGCGAACCTGGGTATTAAGGACTGGTTCAAGAAGAAGGACTTCCAAGGGATTTTTCAGGAATGGCAGAAGAGGATCAAGTGAGGACAGCGTTAGGGAACTTCGCCGGACGTATAGGCGTTTGATGATTTCGTGACAATTGCGCTGGAACTCCCGGGATGCAATACGCGCTTGACACTTTCGCGACAATCGCGCCAGCCGATCGGGTGTTGCGGCCTGTGACATACCAAAGGCACGCCGGAGCTCCGCTGGGCGCGTGTCAGGAGGTTAGGTCGAAGGTCGGGCGAAATGGGTATCGCGTCCCCGGAATGCGAGGGCATATGCTGACACCGAAGGCCATACTGCTCTAGGAGTCAGGTCTTGCACGCGCGCAAACCGACAATGCGCGCATGCGGGACCTGACCCAACGCATTGTTCCGGGCGTCTGCGACACGGCGTGTTGAATCGGCTGAGAACGTCCGCTGGCACTCTCCCGGCTTTGGAAGTCAAGGAGGGAGGGAGGAAATGAGTGACCGGCAGTACGATTTCAGAAGTCTGCTTGGCCTCGGGAGATTCATGTCTGGCGTGGGTTGGGTAGCCGTGGGGATAGGCGCCATCGTCTTCTCCATTGGATTGGTAGTTGTCTGTTCGAGCGGCCGTGGGGCCGCGTTTGGCGGGGTCGCCGTTGTCGGAGGAGCACTTCTCGGCATACTGGGATTCCTGGTGGTTGCCTGTGGGCAGGTTATGTCCTGCTTTGTTACCATTGAGAGGAACACAAGGGGGACCTACGAACTGCTCCGGGAGAGTAGGGGCGACAGATTTGCACCAAGTGATCAGAAAGGCATTCCCGCGGGAGGCAGTCCCAGTACCTCTTGGGCGCAAGACGAGAACGAATCAGCAGAGGAAGGCACGACATCCCATCTGGCTGTAGAAGACCTGCAAGAAGACAGAGTGTTCGAGCGGTCCGTTCGGGTTGCACGTCTCCACAGAACCACAGGAAAGTATCTGTTCGATGTCGATCTCAGGAAAGGCGTGCGGTACGCAGTGGTCGGCCCGGCGGATGACGACCACGAAGATGACGTCATTATCGTTTCTCAGGGTAACCTGTTCCGCGTTAGAAAAACAGATGCGGGCGTTTGATGCCGGTGATGCAGCGAGTAGGGGACGTAGTTAGCTCAATTAGGTTTTTGCGCCGCGGGCCGGCACCATCTGGCTGTGCCTAACCAGTGGGGGGCGGCTGCTCGGAAGGTGGACCAGACGGCCTGTGGTCAGGCCAGCGCTCCGTGCGGCCTCTGGGCAATCTCAGATGGAGTGTCGACGTAGTCCGGGAGGGTGGGAGAGGCGTGTCAATGCAGGTAGACATAAGCTGACAAAGCTAACTACGCCGCCTGAATCTCTGGTAAATGACAATGGGTGGCCAACCCCCGGGAATCAACATGCAGACACACAACAAGAACTACAGTTTTGCGGTGTTCCCATTTCTCAAGACACGCTGTCCCGCAACGAGGCTTCGCGGGACATAATACGCGTTTGACACTCTCGTGACCATTGCGCGGGCCGAGCCGGTGCTGCGGCCAGCGGGATGCCAAGACGGCACACTGGAAATCCGCGGGGCTGATGTCAGGGAGTCATGTCAAGGAGACCGGCGCAATCGGTATCGTGTCCTGGGGACATAACTCAAGGAGTCAGCATGAACACTTCACAAGTCTACATTGCCTTGTCTATCGCAATTCTGGCCGTTGTCGCCCTTCTCGTCTTCTTCGTGCGTAGAAATGGAAGAGAGAATAGACTCACCCCTCTGGCCGGGCTTGCCTTTGGATTTGTCCTGGCGGGAATCTTCTTCGGCGAAGACAGGTTGATCGGCTACGGGCTGCTGGGAGTCGGCGTAGTTCTAGCAGTTGTTGACATGGTCAGGAGATCGAAGAACAGGGGAGCGATCGGGGGACGCAGCTAGCTTCTCGCGCCGCGGCCGGCGCCATCTGGCTGCGCCGGATCAATCGGACGTATTCTGAGCTTCGCGGGACATAATACGCGTTTGACACTTTCGTGACCATCGCTCCGGCCGAGCCGGTGCTGCGGCGCGTGGGATGCGAACACGGCGCGCAGGATTTCC
>CAZDDA010000266.1:0-4230 GCA_964504085.1 uncultured Thermotogae bacterium
GAGCCAAGTCTGCCTTGTGAATCTGGCCCTCGCGCTTCCCCCCTCGATGGAGAGCTGGGATACGATCAGAAGTTGGGGAACGGATATCGAAGAGGCGTACTGGAAGCAGTGCGCGATCTCTGTCGTTCGAGACCCCTCTACGTCAGCCAATCGTGCAGTCAGATCCCTTCTGAAGGCAGGCCGTCCCTACCGCGCCCTTCAAGTGATCTGTCTTGCAGAGCATCCTCCCGGACCGGAAGGAGTGGGACCGAAACACGTCTCACCAGAGCTGCTAGTCGGCACCCTCAGGGCGCTGACAACATACAGCATAGCGGATGAACGACAACCTCCTGCGATCGGTTCTGTCTCGCACTACGTGGAGCGCCTATTCAGCCTTCTGGACGGTGCGCATGTTGAGATGGCAGTTGTGGCTCAGCTCGAGTTTGCGTTGCTGCCCTTCCTTGAACACACGGAAAGGGGACCCAAGAGCCTAGTTGCAGCGATCGAGACAACGCCCAGCGTGTTCGTGGATCTCTTGAAGATGGTCTATCGTGCTGAAGGGGAGGAAGCAAGGGAGTTGTCCGAGCTCGACAGGGCCTCCGCACGTCTAGCATACGGTCTTCTTTCCAATCTGCAGGTAGTCCCGGGCACGAAGTGGACCAAGCCCTCGAGCAGTGATGGCCTAGGTCGAAGATTCGAAGGAGACATAAGCTTCCCCATCGGGGAAGTGGACGAGCACGTTCTCGGCTCCTGGATCAAAGAGGCTAGGACACTCGCGACTGAAAGCGGAAGGTTGGAAATGTGCGATCAGAAGATTGGCGAGGTTTTCGCATACGCGCCAGGCGATAGAGAGCATGAGTGGCCATGCCAGGCCGTAAGAAGCCAGATTGAGCATGTGAAGAGCGAAGCCCTCGAAAGCGGGATTGAGACCGGAATCTTCAACAAGCGAGGTGTCCACTGGCGCGATCGCGGCGGGAAGCAAGAGCGCTTGATCGCCCAACGCTTCAGAGGATACGCAACTGCGACGCAGGGGAAGTGGCCGCGGACCTCAGCAGTCCTGCGGCAACTAGCGGAAACGTTCGAGAGACTGGCTAGGCGTGAGGACGCAGAGGGGCTCGTTGACGAGTTCATGTAGCCCAAGACGAGGCGAGTGACGAGTCCCAAACCTGTCCGCAACTTTCGGAACACGCGGAAAATGCAGTTCCCTTCGTGGTCATGTGGTCGGAATCCTTGGCTCTTGTGTTTCGCTGAAAGGCTGTTTGCCTGATGTGTCAACTGCCAGATAGAGCCGCTCGTTCGAGTCCCGTGGGCGCGACACCGACCATGAGATGGCGTCTAGATTGTCCAGTGTCAGAGTAGTGTTTGCAGTCGGCGGCTGTTGAGAAGAGAGAGAGCCACCGGAGCAGCATTCTCAGGGATCCACCAAGAAACCTGGGAGGTAGCCCGATGACTCTCGAAGACAAGGTACACGCTCTTCGTCTCCACGTCCTGCGCCGCGCCAGCGAGTTGGGCAACGTCAGCGCTGCATGTCGCGAAGCGGGAGTCTCACGCACGATGTTCTACCGCTGGCGGAAGCGCTTCCTGCTCTACGGCGCCGACGGTCTGCACCCACGCCAGACAGGAGAGCGGCGCGGTCGGCCACCACAGCTGTCGCCGGTCGAGGAGCAGAAGATCGTTGCGGTGGCGTTGGCCTGGCCGACGTGGGGGCCAGGGCGGCTGTCGTCGCAGCTGGCGCGGCAAGGCCTGGTCGTGTCGCCGAGCACGGTGTGGCGAGCGTTGCGGCGGGTGGGTCTTGGGACTCGCCTTGAGCGTCTCCTGGCGTTGGAAGGACACAGCGCCGCGAGCGCCGGCCTGCTGACTGAGCGAACTCGACGCAGCTTGGCGCGAACGCACCCTCGGCACGTCCAGGCCGAGAAGCCTGGCGAGCTTGTATGTCTGGACACGTTCTACATCGGGAAGCTGAAGGGAGTGGGCAAGCTGTGGCAGATCACGGCGTGCGATGCGGCGAGTTCGTACGCGCTGGCGAAGGTGGTTGCGGTGTGCAGTGCTGCCGAGGCTGCTGCGTTCCTGAAGCAAGTGGTCGCGACGACACTGACCGAAGCGGGGTGGAGGCTGCAGCGGGTGCTGACCGACGGTGGGAGTGAGTTCAAGGGAGAGTTCGACAAGGTGTGCGAGGAGCTGAACGTGCGACACACGAGGACGAAGCCCCGACACGCATGGACGAACGGGTTTGTGGAGCGGCTGCAGGGAACGATCCTCCACGAACACTGGCGGATCGCCTTCCGCCGTAGGTACTTCCGCAAGCGCTTCCAGCTACAGGCATCGCTCGACGGGTTTCTCCAGTTCTACAACTTCGAGCGTCCGCACCACGGGTATCGGACGAAGGGACGCACTCCAGCCGAGCTGTTCTGGGGTGCGGTCCGTCAGGAGGTGTGATGTGTCAACACCCTTCCGAGACTGGACAGTCTAGATGCTCCCAGTGCTATTCCTCTTCCCGGACGCGACGCGCGCCCGTACAAGTTGCTGAGCAAGGCTGCACAACCTCCCATCTGGCGTTACCTTCCTCTCTCATGAGGCGGCAGCTATCGGGGTTTGTCAGATTGTCCCTGTTCGTGTACTAGTATACTCGTTATGAAACGAGCGAACTGGCAGTTCGTCGCGGTTCTTCTGTTCCTGCTCTGCGCCGCCTTCACATCAGACGGATCCACATCAACAGTGGCGATTACTCAGTTGCCCGATCCCGACACGTATCGTGGACGAACTTGCGACAGGCGGTCACTCGGATGTCCACAGACAACGCATCAGCAGAACTACTCCGTCCAGTACATCGTCATTCATGGGACAGATGGAGACAGAACAGATGGCGCTATCACCGAGTTCCTGACCAATCGGAACAAGAGCACGCACTACGTCGTCGCCAACGGCCGAGATCCCATCTACTCCGAAGGTCAGATCATCCAAATGGTGCAAGACGAAGATACAGCTTGGACGCTCGGCATCTGGCCAACGAATTCCGTAGGAGATACGACAGGACCTGTCCACCACTTCAATAGCATCAACATCGAGATAGCGGGCAGACCGAATCAGGCGGGCTGGTGTACTGAGAAGATGTACCAATCTACAGCTGCCTTGGTCCGATTGCTTTGCCAGAAGCACGGAGTACCCATGGATCGCGTACATATCCTGGGCCACGATGAGTGTGGCCTCATGGCTAGCCCCAAGAAGGCAAAGGCGGATCCGTGTGGAAACGTCTTGGGGAGGTGTACGTTTGACTGGGACCTGTTCATGCAGTTGGTCGGCGGAGTGGAACCGGCAGCAAGAACCGCCACAGTCCTGGTAATGGATACGTCTGGAAGCATGGGATACCGCTGGCAAGGCGGGGTGAAGATCGAGTCGGCAAAGGAAGCTGCCCTTCAGTTCATCTATCACGTTGAACAGGAGAACCTGACTCAAGGAACAGAGCACTGGATCGGAGTCGTCGGGTTCAGCAGTGACGCTCACTTGATTCTGCCCTTGACGAACAACTACGCAAAGGCCCGGAGTGCTATCATCTCCCTGCATGCGACCAACGCGACGAATCTGGGCGCCGGGCTGTTGATGGGACTTGAGCAGGTCAGCCATCTTGGTGGCGAGGTCCAGCGTTATGTGACCATTCTCAGTGATGGCAACACAAACACAGGGCTCTCCAAGGACGAGATCCTCTCGGGGCCCGTTGCCCAAGCGCATCGAGCAAGGATCTGCCTCAACACAGTTGCCTTCGGAGACAAGAACGATGTGGACGAGGACTTCCTACGAAGAATAGCATCGCCACTGCTTGGCTGCGGACGATACGAGTACGCAGCGACCGGCTTCGATCTCTTTGCTGCGTACATCAAGATCAGACACCACGCTCTTGGGCAGGTCATCTCCGGGCTGTCTTCATTCGGCCGTAGCGTGACACCACTCATGGGGCAGTCCATCCCTCTTGGGACGATCTCGATCCCCTCGGACCAGAGAGAACTTCAGATCACTCTCGGATGGTCAGAACAAGGGACACTCCAGCTCAAGCTCTACGACCCATCCGGCAGGCAAGTCACTTCGTCGTACTCGGGTGCTAGACTGCACTCATCGGGGCAATTCGCGCAGGCGATTGTGGCTGAGAAGATCAACAACAACCGGTTCATAATTCGAACCGACAAACCCAACGTTGAGGTCTCCTGGCAAGTCAGCGGCGTGCGCAATGATCCCTGGGCGCGAGCCAATCCGCTGCAA
>CAZDDA010000267.1:0-4229 GCA_964504085.1 uncultured Thermotogae bacterium
GCGACGCGCCCATCCCAGCGCGGCCGGTTTCGGAACCCACACCCTCCTGACTAGCTAGACTCATGAATCTCTGGTGGGCCCGATCCACAAGATCCTTGCGGCGTTGAACTACGACCTCTCGTTTCGATAGCAGGTGTTCCAACTCATGCAACGTGGCAAGACGTGGTTCAAACTGCTGGCTATACTCGTCGGTTCTGATCCAAACGCCCTTACGGCCGTTGATGAAGTGTGGAGCCCGGTCGCTTTCGGGAACTCTCATGACGTAGCCTACTTTCCCGCCCGACTCGTCAATCGCGATTGGGTCTGATACCTCGACATCGAGTGGCGGAAAGACGCCGTCATAGCACCACTGAACGGTCTGCTGCCTGTATCCTGGGATTGGCGACACGCCAGGTAGTCCCGCGATCCGTCCGTCGGAGCTGTCTGCGCTAGCGCCTACGATCAGATAGCCACCAAACGTGTTAGCCATCCCCGAAAGCTTCTTGAGAAGTTCGTCGCGCGCGGGGGCCTCCCGTTTGAACTCAAGGCGAATATTCTCTGCTGCCCTGATTTCAAGAAGATCTTCAAGGTCTGCTCGTGTAATTGCCTCAACTGACTTCGTGAACATCGATTCCGTCCTTCAGCAAAGGAGTGTAGCCCAAGATCCTCCCTTTAGACGCGGCGCTGCGATCGCCGTGCGGTTGTGCGCATCTCACGTGGTCCTCTCCGCCCAACCGCCACCGGCTCCTTCATTCGACTCAATCACCGCATTCCAACGATTCCAGGCCCCTGCGCCGCCTCGGCGTTGGGAAGACTTGAGCTCCACCGCCGATCCGCGCCGCCATGGCCACCCGTGAAGACGGCGTCCTCCATCACCGTGACCCGCCCGGAGCGAACCCGCATGCAAGGGTGTAGGGGGCTAGACGCCCCCGGCTACCCGATTAGCCAGGCCACCTATTCAATAATCCCGGAGTCTGCCGCCTTTGATCGAGAAGAACTTGTCGATGCTGGCCTGAATGACCGTTGGTCCGCCCTCAATCGGTACAACACCCTCGCCCCCCGTATCCGCAAGCATTACCGGCACATCTGGGTAGCCTTCTTCTCTCAGCGATCGTGCGGTTGTCTTGCACTTGGCGATGAACTCCTCGGCCGACGCGGCTGAGACACACCGAATATCAACTACGTGGTGGACCCCAGTCCAATCCTCTCCGGCTACCCGAATCTCCATCTTCCCCTGCGCTTCAAAGCGAAGAGGGCCGTCAGGCGTCGAAGCCCCCACTTCGACAACGAAGAAGACCGGACACGATGCACCTCCGAGAGGATCCAGTCGCGGGATCGTTCGAGTTGCAACCCACTTGTCATCCACTCGTTGCACCTCGACTTTGAAATCGTCCGCACCGGTCAGCGGTACGACGGCTAGCTCTTCGCCGACGCTAAGACCTGGATTCCAAAGCGAATCACTGGCTATCGTGATTACTTGCAGATCGCGCAAGGATCGCGTGCCTACGTTAATGGGGCGCACTCGAGCCGCAGCGAAGACCAAGCGATCGAGAGGATCATGCAGTACGGGAATGGAGACGAAAAGCAGCGACCGCCCCCCTCGATCAAGTTCGAAATCGGACTTGGTGTTCCACGCAGTGAAGAACACCTTTACGTTCGGTCGATCTGGTTCCTGTGTTCTTGGGAAGACATAGAACACGACGGCCACCAGCAAAGCGATCGCACCCAACCCTGCTCCGAGAGCGGTCAACTTGCTTGGTAGCGACCACTCCCCCCACTGTCGTTGAGTTGGGATCAGGCGCCAGTGCGATTTCTTCGAGTTCCTGTTTCTCTTGGAAGCGCTCATTCTCCTCCACAGCTGTTCCATCTGGCCAACGACAGGATCACCAGCGGGCGGTCTGGCCGCGGCCCTGATCCCACCGGCCGCGGGTGGGGTCAGGGGTTCACGGCCAGAGGTCATGGACGAGCCACTCGTCTGGCACATACACCGGCTGGACCCACCTCCACGACACCCATTGACAAACTCAGCCGCCTAGAATGACGCTCTGCATCGTCTGTATGAATGCAACTCCCTCGTGATTCTCGGTGATCTTGTATGCTGGCGACGCGGACAGCGTGTGTATGCATGCGTGATGAACCGAGAGCACTGCATCTTGAAACTCCCTGTCGTCCTCGAGCGCGGTAACTGAGAGGCCCATGGCTCTGCAACGCTCAATTGACAGATGACGAGAATGAGCCTTTGTCATGGCGTGATCACCGAGTTCCTTGAGAATGGCATCGCATGTGGTAACTCGATCCTCCCGGCCGAGCAGCATCCCTGACTGCAACCACTCTCGCACCACTTGGTCAGACCACTCGATGGCCTTCTCGCACTCTCCAATCATGGTTGGGTGGTATTTGGCGATTATCGGCTGCCACACGGCTGCCTTGCTGCGGTCCTTCGAGATCTCCGAATGGGCTCGATGAAATTCCTCGACCACAGCATGCGCGGAGAGACCTCGGAACTGAGGATCTATCGGTCCCAGGCTGGAGTGCGTTCCCATTACGATCTCGCGGCAGGCGCAGGCTAGCATTGTTCCGCCGGACATAGCCAGTTGCGGCACCACGGCTCGGATGTTGCTTCCGAATTTCGCGCGTAGGTAGTGAACCAGAGACTCAGTGGCGGCCATCTCACCGCCAGGTGTATGGAGGAATAGGTCTAAGCCCTTGGAGCTGTCAAGGCCATGAAAGACCGTCATGAAGCCGTTCTTGTCCGCATCGTTGATCGATGTCCCGGGGATGTCGGGCTTCTGCAGCCAGCCTGAGTAGTAGATGATCGCGTTTCGGCCCGTGGCTTCTGCGAGGCGCGCCAGGTACTTCCGCCGAATCAGATCATGTGTGCTGCCGGAGGATTTGATCTCCGTGAGGATCTCGTGCCAGTTCGGCATGGGTGGTGGTCTCCTCAGTCTGTGTGCTGTCTGAGAGGATAATGAACGCGTACGTGTGCGGTTGAATGCGGGCAGTCGGCGAGCCTGCAAGTGGGCGGAATTTCCCTCTCTGTTCTTCCGTCTCCAGACCGAAGTCGGCAAACATGCGATGGATGATACCCATCTGAGTCATATTGCCTCCGAGCATACGCTGGATCGGAGCGTCGGTGCAGGGAGTCCAACGCTGGGTGTCACGTGCGGGGGCGATGCGGCCTGCCAGGTGCACACCCTTGTGCGACCAGCAGGAACGCTACCATCCGTAATACGACACTCCATTCCTCACTATCGGTTGCATGATGTGGCCGTCATTCTCACACCTCAGTTTGCCGTGGCCAGAGTGCGCACCTCCGAACACTCCCCGCACCACGACTTCACCGTCATTGCGGAGAGGGCCTCCGAGCCGACCCGTCTTCTCGATGAGTAGCACGGCACCGCGCGACACATGCGCGCTGCCTTCTATGGATCCCGTCACTACGGCAACCGAGCCATTTCCGATAAGGACGCTGCCTTGCTGGCTTCCACTGATGATAGCGCTGACGCCAGGCTGAAGATCAAGGCTGCCCTGCAGGGTGCCAGCAAGGCAAAAGCGACCTCCTTCCACATGCACGCCACCCTGGTGCGTTTCGGACAGCGTGAAGTCACCGGTGACGACGAGGCGAGGAACCTGTCGCCCATCCATGATGTCGAAGCCATACTTGTCAGACATCCGTGCTGCCTGCGAGTTCGTCACTCCCCACCCCCTGCGCCATCTGCATTGAGGTTCAACGTGGCCGCGTCTCCGGGCCGCAAGGCGGCGCGCGTAGCGGCTCGTTGGACAAGTGAATTCTCTCCTGTCCATCCCGAAAACCCCGTGCGGTGCCCGGCGCGACGATTGGATGACCCCTCGGCCGGAAACCGATCGTGCATCGGGACTGACGCCGCCCGCATTGTAGCCGCGGGAGCGTAGGACTCACAAGGTGGAAGGGCCTGGAACCTGCCGGAGGCATGGATCGATCATGAGCGGACGGTCGGAATGGCTGGTGCATCCGGACTTCAGGCAGACGCACGCTCGTAGTGATGATGCAATCCGCCAAGGTGCTCGATCTCGATCACCCGACCCCGATCGGTTGGATGAACAGCGCGCGGGACAGGGCAGTCCATCTCGAGCGATTGATGGCAGCGCCGCCGATGGTAGTAGTCGAAGTAGTGGGTGAGAACGCGCTTCAGATGTCTTTCGCCGAGAATGATTGTGTGATCCAGGCACTCGCGCCGGATGGAGCCGATCAGCCGCTCGACGAACCCATT
>CAZDDA010000268.1:0-4221 GCA_964504085.1 uncultured Thermotogae bacterium
CCAAGGAAAAGACGATCGTGAAGTAGCCGACTCCGGAAATCCCGGCAGCAGCAAGAGGAATGGAGCCTAGTCGACCCAGCATCGCCGTATCGACAACGTTTAACAGGGTGATTGAGAGCATCCCCAATGTCACCGGATAGGCAAGCCGGATCACCTCACGCAAGCGCGTCGGATAAAGCTTCAGTCTCAACCAAAGCGAGCGAAGATTTTGCAGACCGCCCTTCCTTTTTCTTTACTACTCCTGTATGCCAACCGGCTACGAAATTTTGATCGCTGACCTGTATCCACAGAGGTCCGACAACCGGCACGGCCATCCCTAATTCTCTCAAAAGGAGAAAAATCCGAAGGGACTTGAAAAGGGTCCGTGCTACAACCTAGACAAGCTGCACGAGATCGTTCCTGTTCGGGCAAGACAGATCCGTATAAGATTTCCTCCCACGAATCAGTTGCAGCCGTGCTCTTCGATTTCCGGTTCAGAATGCGCGTCTTTGAACGAACGGTAGGTTGGGACCAGTTGCTGCAAACAAGAGACGATCGACTCCCTATCGAAATCCTCCGCAGACTGGCGCAGCCTTTCCAGTAGTAGCTTGGTTTGCTCCCGGCTAAGGGCCATACCCATCCTGGCTACGAATACGCGTTCATGTGACGTTGCATCCGTTCCTTCTTCAGCGGTGAGCAATTCCTCGTAGAGCTTTTCACCCGGCCTAATACCGCTGAAGATAATGGGAATATCCTGATCGGGTTCGAGGCCATGAAACCGAATCAACTCCTTTGCCAGATCAAGAACCCTCACGGGCTTTCCCATGTCAAGCACAAACACTTCGCCCCCCTGCCCCATTGCCGCTGCCTGGAGAACGAGAAGGACCGCTTCCGCTGTCGTCATGAAGTAACGCTGCATCTCCGGATGGGTCACCGTCACCGGCCCCCCACGTTTGATTTGATCCGTGAATAGAGGAAGCGCACTGCCGCGGCTTCCGAGAACGTTTCCGAATCGAACGGCCATGAGACGAGTCGCAGACTCCTTTCCCTTGTCGAGAACGACCATCTCCGCAACCCGTTTGGTGGCCCCCATAACCGATGTCGGATTGATCGCCTTGTCCGTCGAGATAAACACAAATGCCTCTGCGCCAGCCTTGCACGCCTCCTCCACGACAATCTGCGTGCCGAAGACATTGGTCTTCACCGCCTCTTCAGGGTGAGCTTCCATGATCGGAACGTGCTTGTATGCCGCGGCGTGGAATACCACCTGAGGACGATGTTGTTGGAAAACCGCCGTCATTTTCATCCGGTCACGCACATCCCCTACAAGGATCCGGACGGTACTGGCAGAAAAGCGTCTTTGAAGGTCCTTCTCCAGGTTGAACAGGCCTGTCTCATCGATGTCGAGGGCGAATACAAGTGTTGAGCCGAACCGCAGGATCTGTCGACAAAGCTCCGCGCCGACCGAGCCGGCCGCGCCTGTCACCAAGACCGTCTTGCCACGAAGAAAACGCTCCAAGGCCCTGGTGTCAATGGAAACCGGTTCCCGCCCCAACAGGTCCTCAGGCTGGACGTGCCTTATCTCGGAGACCTTGAGCTCACCGGTATAAAGCTCGCTGAAGAACGGTATGATCTTGACCTCTTGGACCCCTCCTTTGCGGGCAAGTTCTACTGCTTCGCGTATTGCGCGGGAAGGTGCCGAGGGCATGGCAATAATGACGGTTTCCACATGTTTTGAGCGGATAAGCTCCGGCAGACGTTCGATCGGGCCGAATACCGGCACACCATGGATCAAGAGGCCCTTCTTTGTGGGATCATCATCCACGAAGGCCACGGGGCAAAACCCGGTGCTCTTTTCGCGGAGAATCCCTCGCAGGAGCAACTCCCCCGCCTCGCCCGCACCGACGATGAGCGTTGGTCGTCCTTGAGCGTGCAGGCTGTCACGTGTTCGTAATGCAGCGTGCGTAGCAATTCTTTTGGAAAGGCGGATCCCACCAATACCGATCAATGTAAAGGCAAAATCAATCGCGAGCACGGAACGCGGCATACCGACAACGGCTTGCCAATGCCGAAGAAGAAAAAGTATCGCTGCCAGTGCAACGGACCCAATGGCACTGGCCAAAGCGGTGTTTAGGAGTTCCTCCATGCCGACGTATGCCCAGCTGAAACGATACATCCGGAACAGCACCAAAACAGGGATCTTCACGCCCAGAGCGATCGGAAGGATCCAAAAGAGCATCGACAGATAGCGCGGGGGAATATGCCCGTCAAAGCGAAGCAGGAAAGCCAGATACACAGAGAGGGCCAGGATTGCCGCATCGATCAGTAGGAAAAGCGCTTTTCGTCCGATACCACGCCTGCTGCGCCACCCCGAAGGAGCCCTCTTTGGGAAGGAGCTCACGTGCGTCTCACCAAGTTGGTCAAAACACCTACCACGTATTCAACCTGCCTTTTCTCAAGACGGTTGTAGAAAGGCAAAGCGATCGTATGTGCCGCTACGGATTCGTTAATCAGGAAGTCACCCCTCTTTTCCAGCACTGTCCACCTCCTATCCTCGGCCTGTACCTGATAAACGTCGCTGCAAATACTACTCCTTGATCCTCCTGCGCAGGGCCTTGTAGAACCCTTCCCTCGACCCGATCATAATGACCAAGACGATCCCATCCTGAGGATAGCTTTCATAGACAACCCGGAAACCACCAAGCTCAACGCCATCAACTGACCATACCTCTCTTTTTTACGGATGGCAACCGTGAGAAGTACCACCAAAGCACGAACAACAATCCCCCTACCAAGGATACTATAGGCAACAACGCAACCGGCCAGTGCCACGCCATGAATCCAAAGCCGGCTAACACGACGTTGATCAGCATAATGGTCATGGTCACCTGTTGATGGCTATAGCCTTGTTGCACCGCACGCTGATACGCATGTTCGCGGTGCGCTTTGTAAGGAGGCTCCCCGTGAATAAGCCGCCTCGTCAATGTAGCAATACCATCAACCAAAAATACAGACAATAGTATTACCCAAATTAGCAGAGGCACAGAACTCCGATTCTCCGAAGAGATTGCTAAGACGCAAAAGACAAAGCCAAGAAAGTTACTACCTACATCGCCCATGAAGATCTTGGCCGGAGGCCAGTTCCAGGGCAAAAAGCCCGCCAGCCCCGCCGCCAAAAACCAACAGGGAACCGCCAATTCCCAATCGCCCGCAACAGTGAGAATTCCACCAGCGGCTATGCTGACCACGAGGCCCTCTCCGGCTGCTAGACCATCAATGCCATCCATGAAGTTATATAGGTTCACGAAGCAGAAGGCGCCAAACCAGGCAACCCCGTATCCGAGTAAGCCAAGAGGAATAGCACCGATTCCGGTTTGGACCTGCGGTAAACCTCCTACCCAATATACGGCCCAAACAATAGCCAAACCGTAAAGGAGCAGGCGCAGCCAACTCGATAGCCTTCTGCGGTCATCCAGCCAACCAACCCCACCGACCAAGAAGCCCCCTCCGAGCAATGCAAACCAGAGGTTCCGATCAGCGGGAAAAAGCCAGACAAAAAACAGAACTGCCAATAGGAATACAGAGACAAAGGCCAGTCCGCCTCCCCGCGGCCTGGCTACCACATGCGAACTGCGTGGGTTCGGGATATCAAGAATGCTCTTCCTCAGGGCAAAAGACCTGATCCAAGCGGTGAACAAGTACCCAACGAAAAACGCGCCGATGCAGAGCACAGCCGTCCGCAAGATCATGGAGGCTTCCCGTTGGCTAATGTCCCGCGGTACCATGCCGCCGTCTCAGACAGTCCTTGTTCAACAGTATAGGGAGGGATCCAATTCAGCGCGCGCTTCAGCCGCTCACCCGATACGGTCAGCGAACCTACCACGCGTCTCACCTCATCGGCGCGGCCAAGCAAAGTTCCTCCAAAACGCAAAATGGGTACGGGAACGGAGACATGGTGTACCCGACGCCCCAACAGACAGCCAAGCCGCGTCACAAGATCCTTGGTCGACAACGGCGCGCCATCGTCAGCAACGTGAAAGACGTTCTCCTTCATTGCTGGTTGCTCGAGAAGTGCTGCTATGGCACTGGTCAGGTTTCCGACAAACACCATACTCCGGGCATTATGAGTGCATCCGAGTGGAAAAGGAATCCCCCGGTCAACAAGGCTCAACAACCTCAGAAAGTTGCCTTTGACTCATGGACCGTACACGAAAGGAGGCATAAGGATGATCGACTGCAAGC
>CAZDDA010000269.1:0-4219 GCA_964504085.1 uncultured Thermotogae bacterium
CAAGCGGCGGGGGCCGCTCCTCGACACCGTACGGCCCTCAAGACGTCGTCTCGGAAAGCAAATGGGAAGGACGATACAAGCACCATTTTGATCGTTACTACAGTGACGTGATTGACTTCATCCGCGATGCGGATGAGGTTCTGATCTTCGGCCCCGCGTCGGCAAAGGACGAATTGAAAAAGGCGATCGACAAGCACAAGGATCTCGCCAGACGCATCGTGGGGATCGAGCCGGCCGACCGGATGACGAAGAACCAGATCGTGGCCAAAGTGAGCGAGTACTTCCAGAACACCGGCACGGCTTGATGGTCCCTTGCATCCTGTGCTTGCCGGATGGATGCCTCTTTGAACAGGATCGAACCTTCTACAGTCAATCCCTATCGACCAAAGGTGTCTGTGTGTGCCATGTCGATAGAACAGGCAGCATATGAGTGAGGTACTGTGTCGAGTTTGCAACTCTGCAATAGGGAAACCAGGAATCCAGGAGGAAGAGCCACAGTTCTGATAAAAGGAAGCAAGGATTCATCCGTTTCCTTGTCCCCTGGCTTCCGAGGGGCTCAAGAAGGGCGGCAGGCCGACTCGGCAACGAATGATCGGGGATGGGGTCGAGGCCGAAAGAAGGCGTGTTGGCCGAATCAGTAGAGCGGTGAAATACTACGCAGAGATGAACGCAACAGACAGAACGTTGGAATCTCCCGTGGGCCCTCGCATGCTCGTCAACGGGCGACAGGTAGACTACTACTGCGGAACCAGCTACTACTCACTGCACGGAGATCCTCGTGTGATCGATGCAGCGTGTGACGCAATCCGACGGTATGGGTTGGGGCCGGCCACAGGGTTGAGCACTCCTCCCCTGCTGGAGGTCGTTGAGCGAGCCAGCGCATTTTTCGGAACCCAGTCCGCGACCTATCTCGTTTCTGGGTATCTGGCCGATATGCTTTTGGTTCAGGCCCTCAGTGACGATTACGACGTGGTGTTCGTCGATGAGCGATCCCACTACAGCGTGTTCGACGGGCTAACCTCCAGCGAAAGAATTGTTGTCCGATTTCGACACAAGGACGCAAACGATCTGTCCGTCAAGCTGGCTGACAACGTGAAAGCAGGCCAAATCCCCCTCGTTTTGTCCGATGGCATATTTCCTACTACCGGAGCAATTGCGCCATTGCGGGACTACGTTGAGGCTCTCGGCCCGTTTGACGATGCCTTGTTGTGCGTCGATGACGCGCATGCGATTGGTGTCATCGGCGAAGAAGGCAAAGGAACTTTTGAATATCTTGGCCTGCGAGGTCCCAACCTCTATTTTGTAGGCACGTTGAGCAAGGCGGTCGGTGGGGTAGGAGGGATTGTACCGGGCAGCCACGGACTGATGGAGAAAATCAAACGACACTCGTGGGTTCCAATCGGCGCCAGCCCTCCCAGTGCCGCAGCAGCTGCTGCCGCGGCAATGGGACTTCGCATCTTGTCTGAGCACCCCGAGATGAGAAAACGGCTTTGGAGCAACGTGGCTCGCGTGCGAGGAGGATTGCGCGGGCTGGGGATTGACGTTGAACCCTCGCCGGTTCCGATTGTCTCGATTCGGTCTACCCCGGGTGTGGACGTGAAGCACCTACAGCAAGAGCTGTACAACAGAGACATCCTGGTCGCCTGCTACGATGCGCGCGGGTACTCGGATGCTCCGGACGTAGAGTCAGTAAGAATCGCTGTGTTTTCAACCCACACCGAATCACAGATCGATCGCTTGCTGGAATCGATTGGGGGATTGCTCTAGGCTCCGTAGTGTGCACTGCGCACCGGCGTCCGGTTGGTCAGGAATCTATTTTCAGAAAGGGAGGTTGGTTGAAAATGGCGAAAGAACCGGGGATAGGCCACAAAATCACGGCCACGGTGGCGGAAGTGAACGGCACCTGTCACGCCGGCCATCACGAAGGTGAGACATTCGAGATCAGCTGCCACAATCCCGGCGCGCTGTGTGGGTTTTTCTACCACGACATCTTTCCGACGCTCTCGACCTTTCAATTCGGGGGAAGCTACCCGTGGTGGCAAGGGGACACGATTGAGGTCCAGTGTCCCGACCTCAAGAATCTCGTCACCCTGAGGCTGGAACGGACGGAGAGGTAAGAAGCCGGTCCAGTTGGCTGCGATGAAACCGCGCTGCAGTTTCCTGATCGGGGTGCTTTGCATCACTGCAGGGTTGGCACTGTGCGGTGCTGCAGACGCGTCGGCGCAGGGTGCCAAGCCGCCACGTCTGCCGGTGTTGCTCATTCACGGATATCAGCCGCTTCCCGGCTACGCGCCCACCCTGCTGTGGCAGACCCTGGCCGAATCTCTGAGCGGAAACGCAGTCGACAATAGCCAGGAGATCTCCCTCAAAGATGATCACAGCCTGTTCTACCTTCCGGCTGTGGGTCCCGACTGCCGTGATGTATTCATCAGCGACTACGGGTGGGGGTACGAACCGACAATCCGCGATATCCGCCTGTACAGCGCCCGTGCGGCCGATGAAATCGCATGGATTACAAACGCACTGGAGTGCGAGCAGGTAGACGTTGTGGCACACAGCATGGGTGGACTGATCGCCCGCGCATACATCGAGGCCGACGATTTCCTCCGCGTGCTCGGCGAGGAAGGGTTCCCTGATTACGGGATTTCTTATCGTGGCGACGTGTGCTTACTGGTCACACTGGCAACACCACACCACGGAGTAACCTATGCTGCTTTCGGGGACTGGCTCGGTCCTTCAGTTCGCCAGATGGTGCCAAAAAGCCGTTTCCTCGCCCTTCTCAATCGCGAAACGAGCGCTGAAGAGACAGCCTCCCAACTTCACTCCGACGTGATCTACATCACTTTCGCCGGCCAGTCGTGTCTCGGCTGTACCCTACGGCGTGACGAGGAGACGTGCTTGCGAGACTGTGTCGAAAAGGCAAAGCGGTGGCAGGGATCAGATGGTGTCGTACAGATGAACTCCGCACGCTTGGCCGGAGCCGACAACCACGCCTGCATCTCTCTCGAACACACAAGCATGCGCACTCACCCCGTGGTCTGCGCCGCGGTCGCTGCCATGCTCGACGGCCGATACGTGCCCGAGTTCATCTACACCTCCGCCGAGTATCGGGTCAGCGAGTCGGAGCTGTAGGATACGAAAGGGCAACTGGCCCATCGCTTTGCCCCCACGCCGGACGAGAGTCTCTATTTCCGCTGCAGTTCCTTGCCCATGTTGAAGGCCGGTCCTACCACGCCACCGATCGCGTGATAGGTCTGCTCGCCAACCGAGAAGACAAACGGCTTGACCTTGTCGATTTCAGGACGATCTTCCTCATTGAGCACGGCCTCATCCGCCTTGACGTCGACAATCTCGCCGACAAACAGCGTGTGTAGGCCAATCTTGAGCGTGTGAATCAGCTTACACTCTAAGTTGAGAGGAAATTCCGCAACGTAGGGAGCATCGATCAGTTCGCTTCTCACCGGGGTTAGGCCAGTCGCGCTGAACTTGTCCTCATCGCGGCCCGAAGCGATTCCTACGTAGTCGGCCTGCCTGGCGTGGTCAACCGACGGCACGTTCACCGTGAACGCCTCGCGGGCAACGATATTCCCGTACGTGTAGGTCGCCTCGCGCAACGACACGCAGACCGCCGGCGGCTTGGAACAGCAGATTCCACCCCACGCAGCGGTCATGATGTTCGGTTTCTCCTCGTCATCGTAAGTCCCCACCACCCACACCGGCGCCGGAACCACGAGCGTCTTTCGCCCAAGCGATCGCTTCATGTCATTCCCCCTTACAGATCAATTATCCGCTGTTCGAAATGTGGTTTTGACGCATACATTTCGCAGACCCTTTCTCGATTGCCTCTTTGTGCAATCCTTTTCCCATCTTCAGGATCAGATGGGCTCCCTTCCGAGCGGTTCTTCGTGGTGCTAGCTGCTATCGATTGTGATTCGCGTCCCCACCCCAGCAACGATGAAATTCTCTCCGAACGCCTCCTGAAACAGCGTCCGCGCGAAGTCGCCGGAACAGTGGCTCGGCGCGACCCGTTTGACACCGAGGGCGACGAGTTGTTCTATCGCGTCGCGGATCTGCGCTTCGCTCGACCGTACCATGTGAAACCCGCCCATAACAAGGTAGAGATCTCTTCCTGCGACCTCCCGCGCCACCTCGGCCATGCGCACGATGCCGGGATGGGCACAGCCGGTGATGAGCACGGGTCCCTCCGGAGTCTCAACGA
>CAZDDA010000270.1:0-4205 GCA_964504085.1 uncultured Thermotogae bacterium
ACTTCAATATGTCCGTCCATGTGGCAGACAATGTGTCCACCCCACGCCTCATACGAATGCTGTTTACTTGTCAGGCCGTCCACTTCCCAAACTCGGACGTCGGCCTTCTGTTTCAAATCTTTGACGACCATGTCTTCGAGGACATGACCGAGACCAAAGATGCGCTTTAGTCGCGCATCCGGTTCATCGTTGGGAAACCCGCGCAGGTTATACGCAAGCACCGCATCGCACGGTGCGCCGATAATGCTTGCGCCGATATAGCGCCTTGGCTTCTCCCGCTTCTCTTTCTCGTAACCATCATCAATGGCCTTGACTACATCTGCCGCTATGCTCACTACAAATTCCTTACTAAGAGGGGGGCAGAAGCCCCCCTCGTTCTTAGAATGGGATCTTATCGTCTGGGTCTTTTGGCGCTGGCGCCGCTTCACCCGCCGCAGAGAACCGTTTGATCTCTGTCGATTGACGTTCATTCCCATTGCGATCACGCCATGGTTTGCCCATGCCGACGATCACGTTCACAGTTAAACCCTTGAGCGTCGAGATGTCGCCCGGTTTGTCAGGGTTTGAGTGTCCACCTGCCACAAGGAAGGACTTCAACTGACGCTGGCCAATCTCCATGGCCTGCTCGTTGCTATGGTAGACGTTGAAGTTGAAGCGAATCTCGCCCTTACCATCTACTTGCTTGAAGTCCGCAACAACTTTGCGGTTGTTGGTGCCCTCGATCTGCTCGACCTTAGCGTCCACGCACTTCACTGTGTACTCGCCCGGTTGTAAGCGGACGTAGTCGCCTCCCGTTTCTACGGTAGAGAGGTCGAGATCACCGAAACCATTCCAGTTTCCCATTTACTTTGCTCCTTCTGCCTTAGTGGCTTTAGCTGATTCAAATTTTTCATGCTCTTCATCGGGCATGGCCATACGGTTGAACAACTCAGTGAGGTCGTCCACCGCCTCGAACGGCTTGAGGCGGTTGCGTGGATCACGCACCTTCCCATGCCAACCAGACACTTCGTCGGTTACAACGAAACGCTTTACCTTCGGAGTGCCTTGGTCGTTTTTCTCCGTGACACGCACGCCACAAAGAACGTGGTCGAATAGCGCAGGCACATGCTTTGATACCGCCTGCCCCTTGACCAGCGGCCAATACTGAGTGACGTCGTTAGCGTCCTTCTCTTCCTTGGCCAGACACGTGACGTACACATGCAGCGGCAGATCACGCACCCATTTGAGTGCGCCCAACATAAGGCGGTTGTAATCGCCCCACATGGCAAAGCCGTTGCTGTTGTTCGCGTGTTCTTTCTCGAGGTGTTCGATCAATCGCTCGGACAACTCGGTCAGACTGTCGATGGCGATCCAGTTATAGCCAGCTTCCTTGAACTCCTTGGACTGCAACATCTTGATGATGCCACGGAACGAGAACAGTCCGCTCTCTGGATCATGGCTGCCATCCCACGAGGTAAATGGCAGGTAGTCAATGTTGACGTCCTCAACAGATTTGAGGCCGGATTCGCCAGAAAGGATCAGCCCTTTGCCGTAACGCTTCTGGTAGTAACGGCACTGATACGTCTTGCCGAAACCGTGATGTGCGTACAGAAGGACTTTGGTCGGGCCATCATGCGTGATGTCCGACGTATTCATCGTCTTAAACATTTTCAGTCACCTTCACTTTGGGTTTATCGAGTTTGCGGGTAAGCGCATATTTCAGCCGCTCCTGCTCCCATGCGGAGAGCTTCTGGAACTTGCGCTTATCCACGGTGAGGCTACGCTTGACGTAGTCTGGAACTTCCCCAGCAGAAAACTCGCGCTCAAGCGCTTCCTTATCCCATGTCCACCTCTCTGTGCGGGACACGGTGACGTCGAACATGCGAGTGGATTGCGTTTGCTCGCCAGCTTCTTCGGGAAATAGGTGAGCGATCTCTGCTTCAAGCTGTTCCAGCCTGACGCCTAGCTCGTCGTATTGCGCTTTAACCTCAGTGTACTCTTGCGCCAATGGCTCGAGGCGATCTGCGGTTTTCTCAATGGTAATGCGATGATCTGCGGTTTCTAGGATGTCCCAGTCATCGTTTATTTCAGACATATATGCTCCTTTAAGTTGCACCAGCGTAATCGAATGGTGTCTTGTCTTACTCGGAAGGTGTAGTATATACGTTACACCAGATCAAGCAACAACTTTTGAGGAGGTGAATACCCGTGGATGTTCGACTGAATATCACGGCGCTGATCTCGGACCTTGGTGGCGCTGCTGCCGTGGCCAGAATGGTCGGAACCGTGAGAACCGCACCCTACGGATGGGTCAAGCGGGCGTATGTGTCGAGCCAAGTCCTAGAAAAAATCAAAGCTGCAAACCCTGAAATTGACCTAGACCATTACTTTGAACCAGACGAGGAAAGCGATGATGAAGACGAAGCTGGACGCTGCCTTGGAGTATCTTGAGCGTGGATGGAGCATCATCCCGATCAAACCAGAAGGCAAACGACCCGCAATCCGTTGGCGCGACTATCAAGACAGACTGCCAACCGAAGAGGAGGTAACAGAATGGTGGACCAACTGGCCCAACCATGACATAGCAATCGTGACGGGGGCGCTATCCGGCGTCGTCGTCGTCGACTGTGACAACGAAGAGGCGACGCATGCCGCATTCGATGCGGGCATGCGCTCCCCAATCAAGGTGAAGACCAAGCGTGGCCTGCACCTGTACTTCACCCACCCGAGAGACGGCATCCGTCGTGGCCCTCGGGCTGGCGTGAATAGCCGTGGCTCAGACTGGCCACAGATCAATGGCCTCGACTTTCGTGGCGACGGCTCTTATGCCCTGCTGCCACCGTCGCATAACTACATTTGGCACTATCCGCAGAACGTCTTCGACTGGGACGAGATGCCAGTCTGGAGCGACTGGAAGCCTGTCCTCAAGGAGCGGTCGTCCGGCGGTGATTTCCATTTCGACACGCTCGACCTGACGTCCGTACAACCGTTGCACGCCGATGAATTCCTGTCGGAGTGGGACCGGACGGCCAAATTTGTGCGGGATAACTTCCCCACGAGTCTCAAGATCCCAAGCGGACTAGGCAACGGACGTAATGAGCGCGTGATGCGGTACATCAGTGAGTCCATTATGGAGGGCTACTTTGGCCCCGAGCTGCGCGTCCGTGGCTATGCGTTTATGAAGGAGTTCTTCGAGGACCGACTGCCTGACAACGAGTTCGAGGCGACTGTTCAGTCCATGGAGACATCCGAGCGGCGCAACCACCCGGAACGCTTCAACGATCAGGGCGAATACATCTTCAAGCCCTACGTCCACCCTGCCCAGCAGGAGGAGGAGCAGCACCGAGACCGCAAACTCATTCAGATGAAGGACGCCGAGCAGTTGATGCAGGAGGCGGACGCCAAGGAGTATCTGATCGAACCATGGCTCCCGAAGAACACGATTGTTCAGGTATTCGGGTACAGCGGCCACGGCAAATCGCTTTTTGTACAGCATGCTGTCTCGGCACTCTGCTCTGGCCGCAAGTATTTTGGCCCGTTCGAGATTGGCACCCCTGCCCGTGTCCTCTATCTCGACTTCGAGATGGGGATGTCGACCATCGCTCGTCGTCTAATCGAGATGCGGCAGATGCACGGCGACACGCAGGATCGCCTGAATATCTGGACGCCCTTCGTGGACAACAAGGAAATTGATCTCAATCAAAGGGAGGGTCTGCAAGAATTGCAGGGCTGGATCGAGTTTGCTGATCCCGATGTCGTCGTCATCGACACCATACGCTCGGCCTACCCCGGTCTTGGGGAGAATTCGGCGGACGAATGGGCCAAGGTGAATAAGCTCGCCGTCAAGCTCAGAAACTCTGGCCTGTCGGTGATTATGATCCACCACTCCAACAAACCTAGCGATCACGGTATCGGTCGTGAGGCAGGCTCAACCAACCAGTTGACCGTCCTCGAGACGCAGATCCGTGTGGCGCAAGTGTTTAGGGACGAGGAGACGGCCAAGCAAAACGCTGGCCTATTCGATGGTAACTACGACCACCCTGTCTGGCCTCAGCTTGAGGACAAGCTGCCGCCAAACTATCGACTCTACATGGTGATGGAGATCCGGTACGGAAAGGTGCGTGAATGGACGGACTTACACGACCGTGTGCAGTGGATTGGCTTTGCCGCCCACAACACAACGGACGAGAAGGTCGTTGTCGCCAGCCGTTCCACCAAACAGAAGG
>CAZDDA010000271.1:0-4190 GCA_964504085.1 uncultured Thermotogae bacterium
CCTCGCCGACGAGAAATGGGGCGCATACTATCACATCACGTACACGACCTTTGCAGAAAACACGACCGTGCCCACCTTCAAGAAAGACATGGCCCCCGACGATATCGCTGCGCTAAACGAGCTCGACGAGTTCTTCACAAAAAGCCTCGGGAAGGACCCCGCCGGCCCGCGAAAAGGCCAGGAAACCATCGACAAAAAGGTTACCGTCAAGCCGGGGCAGAGCGCGGTGATCGCGAACCTCACCGGTCCACGCGCGATCACGGCGATCAAGTGCAAGATGGATTTCAAGGATCGCGAAAGCCAAATGCTGCCCCTGAGGGAGCTTGCCCTGAAGATCACGTGGGATGGCCAAAAAGACCCTGCCGTGTGGTCTCCGCTAGGCGACTTCTTTGGCACCGCTCCCGGAAGGAATTATTACAAAGCCCTTCCGCTCGGCATGACTCCGGACGGCTTCTACTGCTACTGGTATATGCCCTTCGCGAAAAGCGCTGTCGTCGAGCTTGTCAATGACGGGACGGTCGCACGTGAGGCCAAGTTCTCGATCACACACGCGCCGCTCACGCGCGAATTCAAGGGCCTTGGTCACTTCCACGCCAAGTGGCACCGCGACGTCTTCCCATTGCCCGAAGACCGCAAGATTGACTGGACGATCCTGACGACCACCGGCAAGGGCCGTTTCCTCGGCATGATGCTGCATGTGCTGAATAAAGGCGGATGGTGGGGCGAGGGCGACGAGAAATTCTACGTGGACGGAGAGAAATATCCATCAACCTTCGGCACCGGGTCCGAGGATTACTTCGGGTATGCGTGGTGCAACCCGACTTGGTTTGTGAAGCCCTTCCACGGTCAGACGATGACGGAACGGAACGCCGGCCATCAGTCGGTGTACCGCTGGCAGATCGCCGAGAACGTCCCCTTCCACACATCGTTCGCCGGCTACATCGAGAAGTACTGCCCAAACGATTTCCCGACGCTCTACGCCTGCGTCACGGCATGGTACCTCCCTCCCGACGGGGTTGATCCGAACGGAACGTTTCCGGCCGCCGACAGGACCGATTACGTCAAATGGCCCCCAAGAGATGTCGCGGGCTTCAAGGTCCTGGGCAGCACGGCGGGGGGTGCGATCTGCCAGATACTTGGCGAGGACAGACCCGAGACGTGGAAAAACAACGACCACCTCGTCTGGCTCGGCGCAGGGCCGGGCGACACACTCGACCTCCTCCTCCCCGTCGAGAAGACCGGCACGTACAAAGTCCGGGTCGCGTTCACAAAGGCGCCATGGAACGGCATTATCCAGCTCTCCATCGACGGCAAGAAGATCTCGGACCCCATAGACCTCTATGATCCCGGCGTCGTGCCGACCGGGCCGGTTGACATCGGCCAGCGCACCCTCACCGCCGGCGACCACACGTTCACCATCGAGATCGTCGGCACAAGCGACAAGGGCCAGAAAAAATACTTCGTCGGCCTCGACACCGTCGGCCTCGACGACGTCATCCCCACACCCACCGAGTAGCCGTGAAGCCTACACGCAGTTCGCGGGGCCGCCGTACTCGTCTCTTGACCTGTGCCCTGCGTGAGAGCATCCTGAGATAATGGTGATCCAAAGCGGCTACCCGCACATAGTGCTTGCGTGAATCGCAGTGGAGGAGAGCGAATGTCCCGGAATCAGTCGTACGAAGCCGCGCTCGCAAGACTTCGGACTTTGCTTCACCACGGGAGGAGGCACCGCAACGAGTTCCAGAGCATCGTGGAGGCGAGAGAAGGGGTGCTGGAACGCTATGGTCGTGTTTTTCAGCCTGGCAGGATTCCGGGACTTGATGCGGCCACATTCAAGAGCTTCCTGTTGTGGGAAAACAACCAACACTGGTCTGGGTTGCACCGCCAAGGGCCGCGCATTTGTCAGGATATGGACAAGCTCCGCACAGCCCTCTCCTTACTCATGAACGAGCAGATTCCCCTGGCAAGCCGGCTGACGCAAGTGGTCGAGGATGTTCCTGGCATGGGGAAGGCAATCGTGACAGCCATTCTCCTGGTCACCCATCCTGACAAGTACGGGGTCTGGAACACCACGTCCGAGGGGAGCCTGAAGCAGCTAAGCGTGTGGCCGGATTTCAGGCGGGGAATGAGTTTTGGGGAGAAGTACATCCGGGTCAATGAGCTTTTGAACCGGCTCGCCAGGGACTTAGGGGTTGACCTCTGGACGCTCGATGGGCTGTTCTGGAAAATCGAGCCGCCCGATGACAAGCCAGACCCGGAACCTGTGACGGGCGAGGAAGAGGAGTCAACATCGGCAGGGGTCCGCTTCCACCTTGAGAGATATTTGCACGAGTTCCTACGGGACAATTGGGACCAGACTGACCTTGGGAAGAAGTGGGCGCTCCATCAAGAGCAGGGGGACCCTGATGCCGGTTACGAGTTTCCCACCGGGGTCGGGAAGATAGATCTCCTCGCGCGGCACCGTACGGAGCCTAGGTGGCTAGTTGTCGAATTGAAGCGCAATCAGTCCAGCGACACAACGGTCGGGCAGGTCCTGCGGTACATGGGATGGGTTCAGGCGGAGCTCGCGGAGCCTGGGGAGCCTGTGGGAGGCCTAATCGTTTCCCACATTGCCGACAACAGCATCCGCTACGCCCTCAAGGCGGTCGAGAACGTAAAACTGCTGCTTTACGACGTCGAGTTTCACTTGCGAGCGCCGGAGGAAACCGCTGAAGGAACGGGATAGGCCACGACATGAGCCATCATGTAGGCAGCCAGCGCAAGGTCTGTGGTGTCATACGTGTCCTTTGTCTGCTCCTGGCCTGCCATAGAGCTTCCCCCATTCCTTGTATCTGTCAATCCAGGGAACGCCCACCACGCGCTCGGTATTGTCCGGCCAGCGTACCAGCAGGCGGCGTGTTTCCCTATCGGTAAAATCACCTACCTCAAGGATAGCTTTAATCTTGCGTAATAGGTCCTCACGTGCTGGCTTCGGGATGCACAACAGGTCTTGCTCCCTGTACGGTCTCCAATTTGGCTGGACGGTTGTCATGCTGCCTTACTCCCGCAGGGCACGACGATCAAACATCTAAGATACCATACATAACTTCTGCGTGGGGCGCGCGAAGCCGCCACGGCCTCAGAACCGCAGGGACCCGAGCCACTCCTTCTCGAACCGGGCGGGGGTCTGGTGGAACTCGCGGCCGAGGACCGTCTCCGGTGTCCTCACCGCCGTGTCCTCGCCCTCGGCGTAGCGTGCGAGCATCCGCTAGGTAACGCATCGAGAAGCTCGAGCGCGTCCCCTGGCGGCGCTCTGAAGCCCGGGAAGCCGGGCGAGGAGCGCCCGAAACGCACTATTAAACATGATCTCCCGGAATTCCCCGGGGATATGAACGTCCCGTAGCTCAACCCTGCGACTTTCAGCGCATCTTGATCCCTACCCCAAAACCTGCATCGACATCGGGCGGAGCTTTCTGGATTCGGAGATAGTAGTACCTGTCTTGACGAAGGCATTCCTGAATAGCTGCATCTACCCCGAGGCAGAACCGATTGCCGACGTCGTGGAACATAATTATACCGCCAGTGACAAGCGTTTTGTCTGCCAAGCGAATTGTTTCCGCAATGCTCTCATAGAAAGTACTGTCCGCAAATATAAAACAGAGCGGCGTACCGAAATCACGAAACGTCTCTGCAAACTCCCCAGCATGGATTTCATAGTTCTGAAATGGCGCAAGCCGTTCCTTTACTTCCTCGAGTACTCCATCAAACCTGTCAAACAAATGAAGTTGCTTCCCGCTTTCGCCAAATTCCTTGAGTGCGGTCAAAATCGAAGCTGCAGTGTGGCCTTCCCCTGCACCACATTCCGCAAGATCGCCGGGTACGTGTGTTGCGATCTTCAGCCAGTGATAGACGTGGTACCATGCATCGGCTGGCTCGACGAGGTACGGTCGCGGAAGGTTCTGAGACGGACTATCCAGCGTGTGTGTGTGCTCGCGGTCATTCGGCGTGGTCAAGATCCTTACTCCCTCTCATGCGTGGAAAGAACATCTTCCGAAGTACCCGATGCCGGCCCCGATTCCTGCCCTAATCAACATTCCCAATACAACCTTTCAGATCATGACGCTGGCGCGTGCCAAGATCTCTGGTATAGATTCATGTAGAGTCGAGACGTGGCGCGGTGGCGACAGGATCGGGGAGTAGCCGTTACCGGC
>CAZDDA010000272.1:0-4183 GCA_964504085.1 uncultured Thermotogae bacterium
TGAATCGTGTGGTCATAGACGTCACGTAGGTAGATAAGCGTGTGCTCCCCGAACAAAGAAGACTCCCCTCGCTGCAGCCCACTAATCACCTCTCGCAGCGGCCAGACGGACTTGCGCAGAAAAAGAAACTCTCGCTTGAGTGCGTGTATCTCCTGCAAGGCTTTCGGCCCAGGATGGACAACCAGCTTCTCCCCCAGGGCCTCGACCCGGTCCCCAAGTTTTTCCAGCAGGACGAAGTAGTTGTCCACAATCGCATCGACCAAGGTATACGCCAGATAATCGGCACCCATCTTACGGATACGCCCTTTGCTATTGCGAATCCGGTCCCGTAGCGGATCAAAGACATCCCCCTCCTTTTCCTGGAAGGAGATCACCCAGTTTGTACCAAGGATGAGGCTGAACTGTTCTTCGTCAATTTGATCCTGAACCTCATCGTAGCGCAGCATTTTCAGCACGATGAACAGGGTGTTTTCGTAGTCCTCCATCTTGGGCCGCTGGCCGGTGTGGACGATGTCCTCCATCACGAGTGGATGGAGGTCGAAGTACTTCCCGAGCGCTTCGATAATTTCTACCTTGTGAAGCCCATCGACATTGATCCACGTGACAGTGGGCTTGTCCTTAAAAGGAAAGCACTCTTCGATCGTGGAGGCCTCTCTTTCTTGAACGCTGGATTCGTCATAGTCAACAAGCGATATCTTGACCCGCTCTGTCTTGACCTCTCCTACGTGAACGATTGTTCCAGGAGAAAGACCCGCTTTTCGCGCGCCCCTTCGTATGAATCTCGCCATAACTCACCTCCCCTTAACCCATGTTATGGGATCGTCTTACGGCTGCAACCGCAGTTGCATGATTATGTTACGCGTCCTCTCCTGTCTGCAAAAATGCAAAGGATGCTATAAGGATTGCCGGTTTTGGCGCAGAAGATCGAAACGATGCCAAGGAAACACTGGGCAAAAGCCGTCGCGTCGCATAACGCCGACACTTCTAAGGAGAGGTCCCCTCTAGTTGGACAACAGCCGAAGCAAGCCGATCGAGGTCTTCGAATGTCAGCGTCTCCCCACGAACGGTTGGGTCGATACCGACCTCTTCCAGAACCTGTTTGATCCGATTTTGGGGAAGCCAGGTGCGCAACGCCCTGCGAATCATCTTGCGGCGGGCCCCGTAGAGCGTCCGCACGACGCGAAAGAAGGTCTCCGAATCCGCTGAGAAACACGGGTGGTCACGGATCGATAAGCGCCACAGGAGGGAATCGACAGTGGGGACAGGCATGAAACAGCGTTTTCCCACGTGACGGATGATGCTGACATCTGCATAGGCCTGCACGAACACCCCAAACGCGGTCCCCTCTGGACCAGGGCTGGCCGTGATCTTCTCGACAACATCGCTTTGAGCCAACAGGAGCGCCTCCGAGATCGATCGGCGATGGTCGACAAGATATTTGAGAATTGGGCTCGTGATGCGGTAGGGGATGTTGCCCACAACGGTCACGGGCCGGTCCCCAAATGTATGCCCGAAGTCAAACTTGAGGAAATCCTGCCGGACGATCTCGACGTTCTCACAACCGCTAAGGGTTTGGTGAAGCAGCTTGATCAACCGGTGGTCAACCTCCACGGCGACCACGCGCGAGGCAATCTGGGCGAGTTCGCGTGTGACAGTACCCAAGCCCGCACCGATCTCAAGAATCTCATCGGGCTTGGCTCGTTTTATCTCTGAAACGATCGTCTCAAGAACTGATCGGTCAGCGAGGAAGTTCTGACCGAGGTGCTTGTTCGGCCGAATGTCCGCCGATCGCAGCAGCGATGCTACAGTCCCGCAGGAAGTCAGATCCTCATAGGCCACTGCGTTGCTTCAGCCATTCCGTGACTGTCTCGATCACCCGTGAGTCGACGGGGTCGTCGATGTGGCGGTAGACCAAGCTTGGCTCCTCCGGATGATTACGCAGAAGGTGGTTGAGGTCAGGCAGGATAAGAGCAGTGACATCTTCATTGCCGGCCTCCTCCAGTGCTGTCCGCAACGATTCCGCCTCTGCAGCCGGAACCTGGAGGTCCTTCTCGCCGTTGAGGATCAACACAGGACAGGACACACGGCGAATCGCTTCGGTCGGAGTGTCCTGATAGTGTTCGCGCAGCCAAGTGAGGGAAAAGGGTGTTGCGAGCAGCTGCTGTGCAGCCTCTTCGTTCACCCACGGCATCGTCTGCTGAAGCTTCTCCACAGAATAGTCGCTCCATTCACCGCTCGATCCCTTCACGAAGGCGATGTATTGATCTTGTTGGGCGAGCGTTTCTGCGACTTCGTCATCGTCCATTCCCTGCATTCGAGCCAGGGTCTCCACTTGCCAACGGGTGATCCGATCGAGGGATTGCCCCGCTGCTCCCAAGAGAATCAGACCGGCTAGGGTAGAATCCTCCGCAGCGATGATCGGTGCAAGATAGCTTCCTTCGCTGTGTCCGAGGAGAAAACAGCGCTGCGGGTCGATTCCTTCCTCCGCCCGCAGGGCCGCGAGGGCGGCGCGCACATCGTCAACGAGATCATCTCGCGATGCTTCTGCGAAAGCGCCGTCACTTGTACCTACCCCACGCTTGTCGTAACGAAGCGACCCGATTCCGGATTGGACCAAGGCGCGAGCCAGTTGTCGATAGGCGTCCATCTTCAGTCCCGGTGCGTTTCCGTCCCTATCGACCGGTCCGGATCCGTGGATAAACAACACTCCCGGAACCGGTTGCGTTGTCCCTTCGGGAAGAGCGAGCGTTCCAGCAAGTATCAGGCCCGTGCTTTCAAAGGAGACCTCTTCCTCGAGGAATCCTTCTAACGCCGCTTCGGGTTCTTCTTCCAGCTCAAGTGCAATTCCTTGTGGGAAAAGGTCCGCATTGTAGGCGACGGCTGCTTGGCTGGGGATGACTACTCCCGCCAACCGGCCGGTGTGGGTGACCAGGTAAATGCTGAGATCGCCCAGCTTCAGTTCGTACAGTTTTCCCTGACAGGCGGTCTCTTCCGAGGTGAATTCCACGGAGTTGGGTCCGTGCAGCCTTGCTGGAAGCGAAAGGAGCGCCTGAGGGACCGCCGCCGTGAAATCGCGATCGATCGCGTCTGTTTCCGCAGCCATCAGCAAGACGGCGTAGTGGCTTATTAGGCTGTTATCGAGGATCAGGATGTTGTCCGTCTCAGGAACCTCGGCCGAGCGAGATTCCTCACCGGCTCCGAGGAACTCCATTTCCAGTCCAGCTCCGCCCATCTGGGCGGAGAAAATGTGTGCTCCGGAAGGCGTCTCTGCTCCCAGGTGATAGAACGTGGGAACAAAATCGGTGTCAAGCTGGTACTGCTGCGCCAAGCCGGTCGCCTCCTCTCCTACGGTGATCGTCGCCTCGGAAAGCAGCACGTAGCCCTCTGCGGGTGAGAAGAAGAGCGTGTACGCCTCCTCGATGACGGGTACTCCACCTTGTTCGAGGACAAAACGGCCGGTATCGACCAGCTCGCCACGAGCCTCACCCCGGCGGTCTGCGACAGGTGGCTGGACTTGTGAACAGATCACCCCGACGAGAAGAATTGCTCCTAGAATCGTCGCAACCAACAGAATCTTGTTGTCCATGATTTCCCCCTTACTTCCAGCGCGTCAGGATCTGTTCGCGTTTGAAGATCCTAACGGCAAAGTATAGCACGATGACGCTCACAACGAGCAACACGATACCCTCCAACCCGACCAGTCGCAGACTGACTAGGGTCTTCCGGCTGCTGTAAAGGATAAGCGGGATGATTCCCGGGAGGATGGCAAAGCTCGAAAACTGGTACGCAGCGCGTGCGTCCGAAGCGCGCGAGGAAACGATCATCGTCACACCGACGGCGAACAGAGCGAGCAGCGGCGACAGCCCGAAGATGGCGGCGAGCCAGGGGGGAGTCAGCACGTGTGGGGGGAGACCGCCGAGCAAGGCTCTTGCGACCACCAGGAACAGGCCAAAACTGACCCAGTTGATGCCGAGTGCGGGGATTACGCTAGCAAAAGCCTTGCCAAGGAACAGCTCAAGATCCGAGATGGGTGTTGCCAACAGCGGTTCGAGGCTTCTCTGTTCCTTCTCTCCCACGATCGAGTAGACAGCAATGGCCAACGGAATGATCGCTGGAAGAAGGAGGAAGTACATCAGGGCGGTGTTGAACATCAGGTTCACCACCGCCAAGGTGGTATATTTCT
>CAZDDA010000273.1:0-801 GCA_964504085.1 uncultured Thermotogae bacterium
ACTGAACCCGGCGACGACGTGCGCCGCCCGCAGCACCTGTTCCTGGTACAGGATGCATCCGAAGGTTTCCCGGAGGACCGGCTCCAGCAGCGGGTGGGGATAGGCAGGAGACTCCAGCCCGGCGCGGCGGCGGATGTACGCCTCTTTCATACCGCCTTCGGCTGGTCCCGGGCGGATCAGCGCCACGGCAGCTATCACGTCCTCCACGCTCCTGAGTTTCATCTTCTTCAGAGATGCAATTAGGAAGGTCGGCAAGTGAAGACCACCGTATACATCCCCACGATCCCTGAGCACTTCGGGAACATCTCCACGATCATCGAGGACTACTCTTCTGGCACAGAGCGCCCCGACGAGATCATCGTGTTCCTGAGTCGCTCGAGGGAGGTGAGTCTGGAGCACCAGTACGCGATCTCACGGCACCCGAGCAAGCTGGTGACGCTCGTGAAGTCACCGGCTCGGGTGTACGCAGGGCCGGCTCGGCAGCAGGCCCAGAACCTCGCACACGGGGACGTGGTGCTCTACCAAGACAGCGATGACCGTCCCCACCCGTACCGTGTCGAATGGGTGAAGAGGCTCTTTGAGACCCGGGATTGCATGGTCGTTAACCACTCGTATTTCTATAAGCAGCAGCCCACATGGGACTTCGAATGGAAGAACATGCGGGTTGTCCAGGGCCAGACGCTCAGAGACCTATACTTCCCCAACGAGGACGTAACAGAGTGTCGGAAGTATACTGCTGCTTACGGTGGCGGGTGTGATTTCCCTGTACATGCAGGAGTGGTGTGCATCCGCAGGGAGTTG
>CAZDDA010000273.1:811-4161 GCA_964504085.1 uncultured Thermotogae bacterium
GACGATCTGGTGTACGCCCCAGACCCAAAGACCAAGACCGAGGACTACGAGTTCTGTATGGACGCTCTGTTCAAAGTGAACAGGAGCATCGTTGTTGACGCACCGCTGTACTACTACGCAGGGTAATATGCTGTCGAATGGCCTTTTCGGGAAGATATCCTTCCCAAACGACTACGTGAACGGGGACCGTTTGAAAAGGTCTTGTGACGTCGCTGTGGAGATCGGGCACAATCCGTCCCACCTTCGGAGCGCCTGTCAGGCAAAGTCCGTGTTCATCAAGACTGACTTCGTTGAGGAATGCTTTGATGCGATGAGGAAGGGAAGGAACAAACCCTGTGTCATTGTGACGGGAAATTCCGACTTAAAGGTTACCGAGCGCCTGTGGTACAAGAAGCCTGAACTGGTGCACAAGTGGTACGGCACGAACATTGTAACCCGTCAGCATGGGCTGGTTCCGATCCCTCTCGGCACCGAGAACGTGAAAAGCCCGGGGTACAGCGGCGACATGGGGGTGATAGAGCGCATCCTTGTCGCAAGGTCTCGGGACTTCAAGAACTTGGCGTACATCAACTTCAACCCGAGAACCAACCCCGATGAGCGGGAGCCGATCCTCGATCTCTTTGCCGGCAAGTCGTGGGCGACACATGTCGGGTATGGCAATCCCTTCGAGGTAACGATGCGGCAGACCAGGGAGCACAAGTATGTGTTCGCCCCACCGGGGAACGGCATGTGTACGCACCGGATGTGGGAGGCGATCTACCTTGGCGCGGTGCCCATCGTGAAGCGCAGCGTACATACCGAGGCTTTTGAGGATTTGCCGATACTCATCGTGGACCAGTGGGACCAGGTTACGCAGGACCTGCTCGAGTCCACATGGGACGAGTTCAACAAACGCCAGTGGAACTTGGAGAAGGCCACGCTTCGCTACTGGCGGCAGCGGATACGCAGTTGGGATGGAGATTTCTCCAAGGATTGTATGCGTTGAACGTCATCATTTTCTCAAGGAATCGCGCCGCACAGCTGGACCTATGTTTACGGTCCCTGCGCGAGTACTGGGCCGAGTTCCCGAGCTACACCCCAGTGGTGCTGTACAAGGCCGACTCGGACTGGTATAAGCAAGGGTACTTGATGATGGATGACGAGGAGTACCACAAGAAAGTTATATATGAGCAGGAGATAGGCTTCAGGGCCCAACTGAATAGGCTGATGCGCACCGACAAGAAGTATACGGTTTTCTTCTGCGACGACTGCATTGCCGTGAAGCACTGGAGCCTGGACAGCAGGGAGTTCGCACAGTTCAAGAAGTGCTCGTGGATTCAGACCCTGAGCCTGCGCCTGTCTCCCCGGCTCAATTATTGCTATGCATACGATCGCTCGATGGCTGCCCCTGCGATGCCCCGCGGCGTGTTCTCCTGGAGGAACGCCCCAGGGGACTTCGGCTACCCCATGAGCCTGGATGGCCATATTTTCAGGACATCCGACATCAGGCCACTGCTGGAAGACCTAGACTACTCAAACCCGAATGAGCTCGAGGGAGTTCTTCACGGGTGGGCGATGACGACAAAGAGAGCGCGCCCACAAATAATTTGTTTCGATGAGAGCAAGATCTTCAACAACCCCGCCAACCGGGTACAGACCGACAACAAAAACCGGTGTGGGAGCGTAGAGATGTGTAGCGCGGAGAATCTCCAAAAGGGCTTCTTTGCCGGAAAACGCCTGTCTCTGGATCCGTACCGCGAAATGGACGTTACCGCAGTACACACTGAGATGGCGCTGGAGTGGGAGTAGGGGTGTTGCCTAGAAAAGATTAGAGGAAACCGTGAAGTATGTGGCGTCGCAAGTGACTGGGCGGTTACTTGCCGGTGGCCCACACCGTGCGGAATCGGGCCACCAGCCACATCCTTCACTGCAAAATGTACTCAATTCAAGTAAAAAAGTGTATATTATAGACACGTTACAGATAGGAAGAAGATGAGATATCATGTCGGCAGCGGGCCAAATCGCATCGAAGGATACGTGAATATCGACAACTACGCGCACGGTGCAGATGTCAAGGCCGACGCTCTGACCTTTGAGTACCAGGAGTGCGACGAGATACTGAGCAGGCATGTCTTTGAGCACTTCGGGTACGCCGATGCCTTTGCCCTCCTGCTGCGGTGGACGCAAGCCCTGAAGCTCGGAGGGCGGCTGGTCTTCGAGGTCCCCGACGTAGGCGAGATCGTGGCGAGGATGTACAATGGAGATGTGAAGACGCAGGCGAGCGCGATGCGGCTACTCTACGGCTCGCAAGAGGCAGGATGGGCGCTCCACATCAACGGGTGGCCTCCGGCATGGACCCAAAAAGTCCTCAGCGATCTTGGGTACTCTGATGTATCATACAAGCAGACGGTGAGTGGTGGAGACCTTTTCCCGAACTGCTCCGTAGAGTATGCGGCTACCAAGGCGCAGATCCTTTCACGGGAGCAGTTGATCGACAAGTGTCGGGAGCTGCTTGGGTACTACTGCCATCCCAGCGAAGTCCTTTTACATCAGCACTTCTGCGGTCTGTTTCTGAGGAAAGTATGAACTGGTACGGATCTGAGTACGGCAGGTGGATGATCGATGAGATCCGACATGACGACGTAGTGTACAGCGTAGGTGTCGGGCGCGACTACACATGGGATGCGGAGGTCGCCGACCGGTTCGGGTGCACCGTCCATCTTTTCGATCCCACCCCAGACAGCATAAGCTACTGCACAGATCTGCCAGCGCGGCTGGTATTCCACCCCGTCGGGATTGGTGCCACTGCCGGGGATGTGCCGTTCTATCATCATGTGAACCCCGCGTTTCAGACCAGGAGCATGGTTCCCGGGGGCCAGTGGTGCGGCGAGCCTGAATTTGTGGCGCGAGTCATCACTTTGTGGGAAGCCATGGAGATGTGTGGACACGACCGTATCGACGTGCTGAAGCTCTGTCTTGGTGGGGATCTGGAGTACGATGTGGTCATGAGTATGATCGGTCAGGCCATCTGGCCTCACACGCTATGCTTTCTTGCTCTCCACATGTCAGGGGAAAAGAAGGATGATGTGTCCCGCAAGCTCAAGGACCGGGGATACACGAAGGCAAACAACGGAACTATAGAACCGGAAAGGTGGACGTGGACATGCGGACGGTAGATGTGCCTGCTGAGTTTCAGCCCGTAGGGCACGTGACTTATCCTCCCCATCACCACGGGTTTCGGTGTGAGGAGGCGGTCTTTGCGTGGATGACAAAGAACAGCCCCCAGACGGACGCAGTCTACCTGCCGGTTTTCTGGGATACATATCTAGTCGCTCATGGATTTGGGCGTGATACAGAGCGGCTACAGCGGT
>CAZDDA010000274.1:0-4149 GCA_964504085.1 uncultured Thermotogae bacterium
AACTCACCGCCCGAATCCACACCTGGCAATCCCGCACCCACGACTGCACGCCGCTGTCATAGAGCAGCTCCCAGAACCCCATTCCTACCCAACTTTGTCAAACTCCGTACCGTCACAACTGGGACATGGTGGCAACGTGTCTGTGTCGTCATCGAGTCTCACAACCGTTCCGCACTTGCGACACTTGTACGTCCCTCTCCCAGGCTTTTCGCCAGTCGTCGCCACGGCAAACACCTCCTCTCTCATCAAGGACCTAACACGTTCAGCCCTGTGCGCCTGACAGGACCATTTCCTCCACCAGTCGCTTGGCCTCTCCCAGCAGACGGCGCGATTCGTCAAGGGCGGCCTTGGAATCCATAACCATTTGCCCCATCTCCTCCTGCTTTTTCATGGAAGGCAGCCAGACGGTATACGCCCGCAGGTCGCTGGGATAAACTTCCCGTTGCGCGCTACCGTGAGCGAGGCGCTCAGCCTGCATTACGCCCACTCGCGAATTCATGAAGAGCGACAGATAGACCGGGTTGCATTCAGCGCTTGGACGGATAATAGTCACATGATTGCTGCCGATGGCCTTTTCGTCACCGAACCAGCAATTAGCTCTGCCGATATAGGCCCCCGTGCTGTAGAAGAGAACATCGTATGGTTTCAGACGCGCCTTCTTCTGCTTCATCCATGCCGCAAGGGAGCACCGCTCGAAATCATCGGAAAGAAACTGCCTGCCCATGTGCTTAGTGTTGACTACGGCGACCTCGCCTTCAGCATCGTATTCCGGCTGGAGGCCCCGTTCGCAGTGCGCGACGATTCCCCCAAGCAGGCGCCCTTTGCCAGTCTTGCGGATAGCCTCGATCAGCGCATAGTATTTCGCCTCGAAGAATTCTGCGTCGAGGCGGGCCACTTGTTGGGTCTCGGAGAAACCGCGGTTGTAGAATAGCGTCGGCGACAGGTCCAACTCCCCAAACCCCAACTCCTCCAACAACAACCTCTCGGCTTTGCAGTACGTAGCGCTGGCCCAGTCATTCGCGCCGCGCGCTCTCTCCACCACCTCGGCAACTCGCTCCTGCGTCGCCAAAGGCGGCAAAGGAATCCGGAGGCTCTCAAGTATGGTCAAGTTCACATGCCCCTGCAGCCCGCCACTCGCGAATCTCCGGATTTGGAACTGCCCGTACCACGAGTTGATGAAGGCAAGAAGGTAAAGCGGGTTGACCTTGTTACTCTTTGGCTGAATGATAATGATGTCCGCTGAGTTTATCGTCCTTTCTCCAAAATACATTCCCGCACATCCAAAGGAGCCGCTTCGCGCGATCAGAATATCTCCTCTATGTACGTGTGATTTTCGCAGAAGTTCGTGGAATTGCCCATCTATGTTGACACAGTCATCCGTGTCCAGAAAGAAGGGACGGACATTCCGCGTTTGGAGCAACAAGACGCCTTCCTCGCGATAGCGTGACACCATGCTCCCAACGTGCCCCACGTCGATCTTCAAGGCTAGGTCAACTAGCCTCCGCGTTGGATGTCGCAGGACCTCAGACTCGGATTCAAGGTATCGCGGCTCGTAGAACTCTGCATCCAGCCTCAGTGAACTGTACAGACGGGAAAAGTTGACCCTGCTCCAGGCTCCCATCACTCTCCCTCTCTCCAGAAGGACAAGCCTTCCTTCACCGCAAACTGCTTGAAACCTTCCGCGATTTCAGCCAGGTCGTGGTCCACAATCATGTGTCCATAGCAATCAAGCAGCGGGCGACCATCAGCACCTTTCTGGTAAACGTATTCACCGGAGTTGTCCTTGCCGCCGTCGTGGCTGGTTCCAAAAAAGATCGGGTAATCCTCGATTCGCCCGCAGAGCGGCCCTGCCTTCGGGTCATCGTTCCATTTCTGCAAGAACAAAACACTTGTTTTGGTGCCCGTGTGCGGCTTGAACGTATTCGCGTGCAGGCCAATCACCGCGAGGATCCGTGCCTTCTCGGCGATGAACCGCCGGATGTATTCATCGGTTGTATTGTTGAACCGTCCCTGCGGCAGCACAATGCACATCCGGCCGCCTGGTTTCAAAAACTCCAGATTGCGCTCAACGAATAGGATGTCTCGCCCCACCTTACTCGACCACTTCCCGTTCGCCTTTTTCGAAAGATCAAATTGGTGCAGGATGCGCGTGTCCTTAATGTCGCCCGCAAAGGGCGGATTCGTCATCAGCACGTCGAAATCAAAGTGCCGGAAGTTCTTCTGGTTGAACTCGTCCTGAGCACGGTCTCCAGGATACCGTCGCAGCCGGTGTCGCAACCCCACACGGACCTCATCCAACCAATCGCGGGGGTCGAGGGTGTTAGCGCGATACACATTCGTCCGCCCGTCTCCCGCAATCAGGTTAAGCGCTTTTGCGATCTTCACTGACCGGGCATCGAAATCGAGGCCATACACCTTCTCAGAAGCATATTCGCTCTGCCACTTCGCTGGCCCCTCGGCCGTGAACTCCCCGCCCCAAACCCAGAAGATCGTATGCACAGTGAACCCGCACGACCCGGCTGCCGTATCCACCATGTACTCACCCACCGTTGGATTGAGCATCTTCACGCACATGTCGATGACGTGGCGCGGGGTGAAATACTGGCCCTTACTCCCTTTACCCACCTGGACCGCCAAGTATTCAAAGGCCTCGTCGATGATCTGGAGGTTGGAATTGAAGAGCTTGATATCCTCCAGAAATGAAACGCAGGTCACTAGGTGCGCAGGAGTCAGTTCGATTCTCTCATCAGCGAGGAACACTCCAGGCCACTGACGCTTCGCGCTATTGAAAAGGGCACTGATCCGTTCATACAGTTCGCGTGGCGTCGAACCGTACACGCGGAATTCCAGAGTGATCTTCTTCTTCCCGCCGCGCGCAGCATTCCACTCATCGTATAGCTTCGCGTAGATTAGCTTGAAGACCTCCTCGAACGCGTCCACCCCCGCATTCGCCAATACAAGGTCCTCCATGTCCAGGATGACGGACTTCAATGAAAGGCGCTCTTTCACCAGACGGTTCTCGGCCGTCAGGCGTGTCAAGTCCCAGCGCTCTGAAAGGATATCTGAAAGCTTCTGATCGGCGCGCGGGATATCCGGCAGGCTCTTGAATAGGTTGGGCTCCTCGCGATGCAGATAGATGATCTCCCGCCCGTTTGTCCATACGCCGATCGGCGATCCCTCTGCGTTGCAGTAAGACTTCAGCTGCTCCAGACCGTCACGTCGCTTGGGCTTTTTGCACTCCACGATGACATAGGCTGTGTCGGGGTCTCCGTCCTCCGCGATCACGATGTCCGCACGCTTCTCTGCCATCTTCGATCCGAAATACACGCCCTTCTCTACCGCTATCCGAGCGGCGGGATAGCTGTATTCAGTCATAAGGCGCTTGATAAAAAGCTGCCGCACGATTTCCTCCGGTTTCGCGAGACGCTCGCGGCCCGACGCAAAGCACTTCAGGTAATACTTGCCCCGCTTCTCGATCACCTCTACCGCGTTGATCTCTGCATCGGAAAACAGGTCGAGCCCGTACCCGCTCGTCGCAGGACCCAGCAGATCGGATATGCTGGACGACCGATTAGCTCCGGCCCGTCCTTGCTCGTCGCCATTTGCTTTGCTCAACTTTCCACCTCAACTCCTTTGTCAAAAAGAACTTGCGCCCGATCCCTATATGCTTTATTCCCATCTTTACTAGCTTATCGGATGCCCCCATCTAGAACTGCCAAGTCCAGACACCTCCCCTCACGAGCTATATGATGCACCCGACCTTGCGGCGGATCAAGGCAAAAGGTCCACCCAGATTGGGGAGGACCAGGCGAGGTGGGAGTTGTGCTGCCGGACGCGGACGTAGTAGTACGATGATTCCTCCAGGGTGTCGCGGAATTCCTCTTCAAAGTCCCAGCCGGGGGATTGCCATGATCGGATGGTCTGCCCGCTGCGAACGAGATCAACCGACGCGATCTCGGCGGTGCCGCGAACCTCGATCCGAATCGTCACCGCTTGGCCCCTCGCGCACTTGGTCTCCTCACCCATGAATGAATCGTTGAGCCAGAAGCGCAGGAAGATTCGCTCGCCGCTGGTCGCGTAGCACCGCCGCGAACGCAGCGCGTCCCAGACCGAATCGCGAGCGAGATCGGGAGCGAAACACGCCGCAAG
>CAZDDA010000275.1:0-4141 GCA_964504085.1 uncultured Thermotogae bacterium
ACGGACAAGGACATCGACGCCTACGCGCATAATCGGGCCAATGCGCAGCGTGTTCTCTCCTCCACTAAGGAAATTGTTGCCTCCCATGGTCTTCCAATGCACCTGATTGCGACCGAGTATACTCTTGATTCCACTCAGTTGCGTATCTACTTCACTGCCCCACATCGAGTCGATTTTCGAGCCCTGTTGCGGGAGTTGGCTGCTCGCTTTGGCGTACGCATTGAGTTGCGGCAGATGGGAGTACGTGACGAGGCACGGATTAAGGGTGGAGTAGGTCGCTGTGGTCGGCTTGTCTGCTGTCACGCTTTCATGCGGGAGCCGAAGCCAATTCCGATGGAGCTGGCGTACGACCAGGAGTTGTTTGTTTCTCCGGAGCGCATCACGGGTGTCTGCGGGCGACTGATGTGCTGTCTTTCCTACGAACACGAAGCCTACAAGCGCGAACTGAAGTCGCTGCCAAGGCTGGGGATGTGGGTCTCCCACAAAGACAAGAGGGGAAAGGTTATCGCCCACAACATCTTTCGACGGACCGTTACTATCCTCACCGACGCACAGGAGCGGATCGAGGTCGATGCTGCTTCGGTCACGATTCTTCCTGCAGGGAAGAAGGGCAAACGATAACCTGCACACCGGCCTTTCTCAATTGGCCGAGTTTCTGGGCTGAGATACAGGCCTCGATTTCGATGCCTTTCTCAGTGTAGCCAGTGATGCGTCCATCCCTTTGATTGATGAGCTGATGAAGGCTGTCCCCTCCGGCATAGGGAACCAGCAAGACGGTTTTCATCTTGTGCTGATCGAGAGCAACGCAGATGCGCTGAAGAAGGTCATCGATGTTACGTCCTTTCTTTGCTGAGATTCTCACCCCTACGCAAGTGGAATCCGTAGATCCCTTGTAGGCATCGGCTTTGTTGAGAACGTTGAGAATTGGTGGGCGACTTGCTGCGGTGGTGAATATCTCTTGATTGAGCGTTTCGAGCACAACGCGCGAGTCCTCTTCGCGGGTGGAGCTTGTCAAGTCAACAATGTGGAGAATGAGGTCGGCATCGTGTACTGCGTCCAAGGTTGCTGTGAAGGCGGGGATCAGATGATGGGGCAAGTCGCGGATGAATCCCACGGTGTCGATGAACAGGGCGTATCGTCCTGAAGTAAGTTTTCCCCGGCGGACGGTCGTGGAGAGGGTAGCAAAGAGTTTGTCCTCGACGAAAGCGTTCGAACCACACAGGGTGTTAAGCAACGTGGACTTCCCACTATTCGTGTAGCCGACAAGGGCGATCTTGGGGAGGGAACTGGAATGGCGTTTCTTCTGTCTCAGGGTCCGCTCGCGCTTGGCCCCTGCAAGGCGACGCTCGATGCTGTGAATGCGACGGGTGATCTTCTTTCGGTCAAGCTCGAGCTGCGTTTCTCCCGGCCCCCGTGTGCCGATCCCTCCCCCCAACCGGGTGAGGGCGCTGCCCCAGCCGCGCAGCCGTGGAAGGAGATAGCGAAGCTGGGCAAGTTCCACCTGCAGCTTTGCCTCCTTTGTTGCTGCCCGCTGGGCGAAGATGTCCATGATCAACTGCGTGCGGTCGATCACTTTCCTTCCGATGGCCTCCTCCAGATTGCGTGCCTGTGCCGGGGAGAGTTCATCGTTGAAGATGATCACGTCTGCAGCAAGTTCGTTTGCCGCTTCTCTAACTTCCGCGACTTTCCCTTTCCCGATAAAGGTGGCGGAGACAGGAAGTCTTCGTTTCTGTATCACCTGGGCCAGGGTTGGGATCCCTGCTGTATCGGTGAGGGCCGCCAACTCGTGTAAAGAATCAAGTTCACCTTCATAGCGGGGAGATTGCAGGCTAACGAGGATGGCACGCTCGGATCCATAGACACGGGCGCGCTTACCAAGGTAGTCTTCGACCAAAGGTTGGCCCGGTCTATCATTGAACTCGTTCAATTCGTGCCCCCAACAGACTCAGTTTCTCCTCGAGTCGTGCGTAGCCGCGGTCAATGCGGTCGAGTTGGCCGATCGTTGTATGTCCCTGTGCGGCGAGTCCTGCCAAGACGAGGGCGGCCCCGGCACGAATGTCGGGCGCGTTCACAATCGCTCCGTGCAGGGTGCCTACTCCGGTGATGCGGGCTGTGCCTTCGGCTACCTTGATTTGCGCACCCATGCTATTGAGTGCGGGGACGTAGGCAAAACGGCTCTCGAAGACCGTCTCCTCGATGAGGCTTTCCCCTCTTGCGAGGCTGCAACAGGCAACAAGCGGCGGTTGCAGGTCGGTGGGGAATCCTGGATAAGGCGCCGTTGTCACCCGTACGGGGTGCGGTCGTGCCCGGCTCCCTAGAGTGATTGTGTTCGGACCTTGTGACAGCGTCATCCCGGCGTCTCGCAGAACAGCCAGCAACGGGCGTAGGTGGTCCGGGATCACGTTGCGGACTGTGATCTCTCCCCTCGTTATCCCCGCTGCGAGGAGATATGTGCCCGCCTCCAACCGGTCGGGGATGACCGTGTGTTCTGCTTCGTGTAGCCGATCCGTGCCCATCACCCGGATCGCCGTCGGCTCAACGTCAATCTGAGCGCCCATCTTGCGCAACAGCGCAATGAGATCAGCTATCTCAGGTTCTGTAGCCGGGTTTTCGATACGTGTTTCTCCTTTGGCCAGGGTCGCAGTCGTCACCAACTGTTCGGTTGCACCTACCGAAGGGTAGGACAGAGTGATGCGGGCACCGCGGAGTCGGTCTGCTCTGACTGCTACCGAGTCCGCACGCTCCTCAATCGTTGCACCGAGCCGTCGGAGCCCCTGTAGATGAAGGTCAATCGGTCGAGGCCCGATTGTGCATCCACCGGGAAGTGGCACGACAGCGCGGCCGAGTCGAGCAACAAGCGGCCCAAGGACAAGGAACGAGGCACGCATCTGTTCGACGTAGAGGGCTTCTGCCTCCGCTCTCAGTGGGCCTTCCCTAGTGATGGTTACCGTATCCTCGGTGGGCCAGGAGACATGCTTTCCCAGCGAGCAAATGGTAGCCAATATCGTACTGACGTCGCGAAGATGGGGGACGTTGTGAAGCGTTACCGACTCATCGGTCAGGAGTGTGGCAACACACGCCGGAAGTGCAGCGTTCTTTGCTCCGTCGACGCTGATTTCTCCCGCGAGCCGTTTTTCCCCTTCGATTGATAGGTGCTCCATCGATTAGGGGAGGTATCGCATTGGGTCGATGGGAAACTCGTGGTTGCGCACCTCGAAGTGCAGGTGCGGCCCGCTGGAGATTCCAGTATTGCCCGATTCGGCAATCGGTTGCCCCGCTTCTACGAATTGCCCCGAGTAGACGAAAACCCTCGACAGGTGTCCGTAGGCCGTGATGTAGTCATCCGCGTGGGAGAGTACGAGCATAGTTCCGTAGCCTTCTTCTTCTCCAACGAAGCTGACCAATCCCGCTGCAGCGGCGACCACGGTCGTCCCCTCTGGGACATCGATATCAATTCCATCGTGGTGATGGCGAAACTGGAGAACGGGATGGATACGCCAGCCGAATGTGGAAACGATCTCACCCGTAAGCGGCCAGATGAAGCGGGTTTCCGCTCCCTTGGATAGGGCAACAACCGTTTTCCACGGCAGAGATGCATCCCTGGGGATGAGGATCTCCTCTCCGGCGTAGATCATCTCTGGGTTGGTGATCCGATTGGCGGCTGTGATCTCTTCAACGGACACGGCATAGGTAAGAGAGATGTCTGTTAGGGTCTGTCCCTTCTTGATTACGTGAAGAATCCCTTCCTGTGGGACGCGAAGGGTCTGTCCTGTCGCCAGCGATTCAGGGGAACGGATGCGATTGCTGGTGACTATTTGATCGACACTCACTCCAAGCAGGGAAGCGATTTGGCCCAAGGTTTCTCCTGCTTCGACCGTATGTTCGAGGATAACGGATCCCTCTCCGGGGAACCCATCCTCGAGGGGGGGCTCCTCAGTGATCGATTCTGGCAGCATGGTTTCGTCTACCGGTGGCGCGACGATTGGTGCGGTCTCCGTCACAACGGGTTGTGTTGGAGTGGAGGGCTGGGATGGCCCTCCCGAACGCAACAGTATCGGGAGGAGAATCACTGCCAGCAGAAAGACAGCTACCAGAGCAACGCGGTCTTTGCGGATCGGCTTTTTCTCAATCACTGCTCATC
>CAZDDA010000276.1:0-4138 GCA_964504085.1 uncultured Thermotogae bacterium
TCAGCTTCCTCGGGAGCCTCCGTCGGCTCCGGCGTCGGACCGGCACACGCGGTGAGAACTAGCGATAGAACCAAAACGCAGGCGCCCACTACTCTCCACCAAGAGCCTTTTATCGAGAAATTCATCTTTCATCCTCCTCTTGTTCTGACTGTCCTGTGCCTATCTTCGATTTTCGGTTGTGGCGTGTCCATCTGCACCACCTCTTCTTCGGCAAGAATGCTTTCCGCCGTACCACCTCCTTCCTACGAGTCACTTCAATGGGAAATCCTTTGTAGATGATTGGAAGCAAAACGTACTTCGGTCGACTCGCCAATCTGCCGACCCTGACCAGTCGGTAGCAGCGAGATGGGAACCCTGAACCAGAACGCCTTCACATTGATATACGATCTTTGGAAATCTTTTTGGAAATTCGATTGGACGCTTCTTTATCCGCGAACATAGATTCGCACAGAATCTGGGAGGAAGAAATGGCCAGACGGACTTCACCCACCACCTGACCCTTTGTGACTCAACAAGAACCTGCAATAGGCTTCATTCAGCGGTCCAGCATGGATGTGTTCAATTTGAAGAATCTCTTGCGACCTACTGCATAGTGTGGTACACTGGAACGCCTTCTGGTGAATCGTCTATATTCTATCACAAAGCTTCCCTCAGATGGGTGGTTTTATGCCAAATGGAGGGCCAAGTCATGTCAATCGGAGGACAGAGAGAGGACATAGAGCGGACAGGGCGAATATGCACGTAAATTCATCATTCTTGCGTGAACTGCGTAGGGCGCTGCATCACCTCTACGACTGGGTCAAACTGAGCAGAAGCCCCCTGATTGAGGTCTTCGGTGTGAAACAACGGGAGGACTCGCCATCTGCTTTGCGGGATATTCTGAGAGAGGCCATCGAGTCGCTCAAGCCGAGCGTCAACGTATCGCCAAGGGCGAAGGCGTGGCGCACTTATCAAGTGTTGTACTCTCGCTACGTGGAGCAATTTACACAGCGCGAGGTCGCCAGCGAACTAGGCCTGAGCGTTCGACACTTGCGGCGAGAGGAGAGCATGGCCGTGCAAACGTTGGCGGCTTACCTGTGGGACCACTACGACCTGGAACTCAAATGGCAGGAACAGGAAGTCAACCACGACCGTCGTTTATCCGCATCCACCGCAGATGAAGACGTTCCCATGGCAGAGATCAAAACGCCCACCCCAGAGCAAGAACTGGGGTGGTTACAGAACTCACTCTCCAGCGAATCGGTAGATGTCGGGGAAACACTCCAAACGGCGCTTAATCTCGCGAAGTCGCTGGTGCAAGTGTCAAACGTTCACGTTGACTGTAGAATACCAGAGAGCCTGCCCAACTGGGTTGTGCAACCTACCCCGATCCAACAGGCGCTGCTGATCACATTTACTACGGTCACCGATTGTGTCCCCGGCGGGCAAGTCTTTGTCAGTGCACGGGTCGAAGGCTCCGAGGTGTGCGTTTATGTTCGTGCCGAAGGCTCGTCCCCGACCTCATACTTGATCGATGACAAGGTCGAGGACCTGGATATGGCACGACAACTCATCGAGTTATCAGACGGGACTCTCGATATCGTCCCAGGTGAGGACGACAAGCAGCCTTTTACCATCAAATTCGCCTTGCCCGCCGAGCAACAAGTACCGGTGCTGGTTATCGACGACAACGTTGATACGTTGCGGTTGCTACAACGATATCTATCGAACAGCCGCTACCGCTTCATTGGCACATCTGATCCCGAGCAGGCGCTGCAACTGGCTGGTGCTGTTGGAGACAGGAAGGTGGCGGCAGGGTCCACTCCCCAGATCATCGTGCTCGATGTGATGTTGCCCGGCATGGATGGCTGGGAACTCTTAGGACGTTTACGCGAGCACCCGCAAACCCGCGACGTGTCTATTGTCGTATGTACCATCCTGCCGCAGGAGCAACTGGCGCTTAACCTCGGTGCAGCTGCCTTCATCCATAAGCCGGTCGGTCGGACGGAGCTTCTGTCAACACTGGACCATCTCCTTGGCCGGCCGTCGAGAGAACCCTGCTGAGCGTGTCGATACATGCCAGAAGCTGAGGTACGGAAAGCCCACCTCCGCGCGTGACGGCCAATGCGCTGCTCACGATCGGTTGGCCCGTTGGGTCGCGTGCGGAGATCACGATGACGGGGATATCGCGCAGTTCTTGATCTTGGCTCTTGTCTGCAAGAAATCGAAAGCCATTCATTCGCGGCATGATTAGATCGAGCAATATCACGTCGGCCCCTTGCTCGCGAAGGATCCTCATCCCTTGCTGCCCATCCGTCGCCTTTAGGATACGATAGCCACGCCCTGAAGAGACCAACATTCGCCGGAAAAGCCGCAGTGCCTCAGGTTCATCGTCGACAATCAGCACGGTTTTCCCTTCCGGCCTCAGCCGGGCCAAGGCGGTCAGCAGCTTGTCCCTGGAGATAGGTTTGACAAGGTAGTCGGACACGCCAAGTCCACCGGCGGCTTCATGCACCCCCGGCACGGAACAAGTGATCGCCGGTGTGCCGTAAGGAAGTCCCCCGGTCTCCTCGAGATGCCGGAGCGCCTCACCTACGGACATGTCATTGACCAAGAGAGCTCGGGCAGGCACGTCCGATAGCTCTTGGATAGCCTCCTGGAGGCTGCTCACAGATGCAATCTCGACTCCGTTCATATAGCGAGAAAGCAATCGCCGAAGAGCGTATCCAGTTTCCAGAACAAGAAAGCGAGGACGGGCGACAGGCTTGGGCGCCGCCGAGGGGCGGGTGCGCTGCAAATATTCCCAGCTGGGGTTCAGGCTATGTAAGAAACCGCCGGAGCTCACCAGCGTTGAGGGGGCCACAGGAATGCGGAAGAAAAAGGTGGTACCGACGCCTTCCTCGCTTTCAACCCAGATCTTGCCCCCATGCAACTCAATGAAACGCTTGCTGATGCACAGCCCCAAGCCGGTTCCCCCGTAACGCCGGCGAATGGAACCGTCCACCTGCTGAAAGGGTTGAAAGAGCTTGTCCATATCCTCCGCTGGGATCCCGGGGCCGGTATCCGCGACGCTCACCAGCAGGTCGTTTTTCTCCCGCCAGGCGCGTATATGAACCCCCCCGCGTGCCGTGAAACGCCCGGCGTTACTCAGCAGATTGAGCACCACCTGGCGAATCCGCGTAGGGTCACAGAGGACCTTTGGCAAATCATCAGGTATTTCTGCTTCCAGGCTCAACCCCTTTGAATCGAAAAGTGGACGCACGGCCACCACAGCGGCGCTGACAACTTCCTGGAAAGTCACTCGCTCTTTGGTAAGCGCGACTTGCTCCGCCTCCACTTGGCTCAGGTCCAGGACGTCATCGATCAGCCTGGAGAGGTGTTGACTGTTCCGGTGGATCACGTCGAGGTCGGCCAAGAGACCGGGGGGAAGGTCACCGTCGTAAATGTCCGGTGACCGCATAATCATCTCGCTGAAGCCGACGATCATGTTCAGCGGCGTGCGCAACTCGTGGCTCACGTTTGCCACAAACTGCTCCTTCATCCTGCGCGCTTCCTCCGCAACGTGGCGTAGCCCTTGCGCCAGGTTGTTCAGCCGCGTGAGCTGTAGATTGGCCTCCTCCAAGTCTTTCAGTGTTTGTTTAAGATGCACTCGCGAATCGCGGGCTTGCTCAAGCAAGTAGCGATTCCGCTCGTAGCTGAAGTGATACCACTCCATCGCCATCGAAAAAGGGTGTCGTGTCAGCCAAATCAGGCCCACTACACTCCACACCCCAACCAAGGCTGTGACCCGTAGCCCGGGGTCGGGGATCGATGTGGCCGATGCGTATAACCACAAGCTACAAGCCGTCGCCGTCAGCGCACCTCCGCCCACGCTGACGAACAAAGTCGCAAGGCCCACCGGCAACGTAAGCAAGCAGATCGCAGCGTGGATGCCGCCCCATACAACGATGAGCAGATCGACGACCAGAAATCCAAGCACGAGCCCCCACGCCGCTGTCAAGTAATTCGGCTGGCGAAGAACCCAGATAACGATCGGCAAAAGGAACAGGATGACGGCCGATATGCCGGCCGGGGATGGATTCTGAAGCTTTCCTGCACCCGCGATGAGGAGAAAACCACCCACATACAATCCCGGCAACACCCGCAAGATGTTTTCTGC
>CAZDDA010000277.1:0-4108 GCA_964504085.1 uncultured Thermotogae bacterium
AAAATTCATGCTCTCTTATGGATTGTAACAAGGAGATGCAATGACATAAGTTTCCAACAAGGATCCGATTGAGAAAATGAGGCCATTTATCTATGAACTGGACGGTTGCGATGTTTCAACTCCTGGTGAAACCACTCCGGACTGTTCGTGCACCGAAGCCGCTTCCCAATGCCCTTCAGAAAGCGTGAATCCAGCCAAGAACCCTCGATCAATCACCCTCTTAGCCGGGGTCCAGTCCAACCTCGTACCACATTCTTGTTCAGATAGTGGTAAGGAAGAAAGTAATTCTCGCTAATGGCTCCAATCGACTACCTGGTACGAACCGATCGAACTGAAAGCACCAATAGGACATATAAACTACAGGCACTCTTTCTTATCGATGTTCACTTCGTACTACTCTTCAGAAACCTCTCCGAGTTCCAGTGGCTCCTCTTCGGTTACCTCCAGTTGGGCGCCACATTCAGGGCACTCCACCTGTTCGAAAAGAACGGCTTCTTCTCGCGACACATGTACTCTCGCGTTACATACCGGACAGATTGCTCTTGGCATTTCTCCTCCCCAAACCCGAATTCGTTTTTGCGCCTCTAGCGGATCGGCCGGCGCTATCTTGGCGATAGGGAGTCACAGCGTTCCCCCAGTCTTCTTGGACCTCTCCCAATTCCAACGTGGTTCGATCGAGAATCTCCAAGAGCGTACCGCATCCAGTACAGCGGATCTGGTTAAAGACAAAAGCACCCCTAGACTGTATTGGAATGCTTGTTTTGCATATCGGACAAACAGCCTCAGACATCGGTGGTGCCTTCAAGCCCTGTGTCTTGGTGATCGTATCGAATTGCCGCTCTACCTCTCTGCCAATCTGATACCCACTCTTTTCCTTGAGCCCCAAGCTTCCTTCCGGAGATAGAGAGAAATTTCATCAGTAGTAGTGCGGTTGAGTGTCACCTTGAATTGGGGGACATCTCCCTGTGCGCGCCCCGTCTCCCCATAGAAAGTGTTACTTCTTCCCCTTCTTCTTCGTCGCCTTCTTCTTGTCACCGGGCTTCTTCGCCATAGCGTCTTGCACCTCCCTTTCTTGCCGGTAGTAAAAGAGAAACGCAGCATAGTCATAAATCGTATTAAAAGTCAAGAGGCAAGATGTGCCTATTTGTCCCAAGTCTCGCACGGCCGTCCGACCAGATTTCCGAGCCTGCGTCTCCCCTTCGTATCAACCAGCAGCCTGGCCTGCTTGAGGATGCGCCAAGAGCACGCTGCCAACCCTGGCCGCGTGTCTCTACCGATTACCATAACCAGGGAGGCCGGTTCGCTGCGGATTCAACCGTTCTTATTGCTTGAAGGTCGTTGTCCCGTCGTAGGAGGAGGAACCGGAAGCCGGTAGAGAACAAAAAGGGCAATTGCAATCAGAACCGCGGCTGCGGCAAAGGTGGTCTGATACCCGGCGTACTCGGCCAGGAATCCGCTGCACACTCCGGCGAGGATTGCCCCCACCCCAGCGACAGCATTGTATAGCCCGAGGGCCTGTCCTCGATACTCCGGTTTGGCCAACCGAGAAGTAAGCGCAACGCCAGAGAGCTGGAAACAGGACCAGCTTATCCCGGAGCCGAGAAAGAGCAGCACCAAAAACCAGGTTGGAAGCGCCATTGGCGAGAAAGCGAGAATGACAGCACCGCTTGAGAAGAGAAGAAAGCGGATGAGAAGTGAGACCATTTGAACAGCCTTGTTCCCAGCATGCTCAATTTGCCGTGAGGCCCAAGGATAGGCAAGTGTAATCGCGACCTGATGGACAACATAGTATAGAAAGACGCTTGACGAAGACAGTCCGAATCGTTGGGAAAGCAAAAGGGGTAACGGAACAAAGACGAATCCAAATCCGGTGAAGGCAATCCAAGTCGCCAATAAGAACAGCTTGGTTTCGTGGCGCAACCCTTCTTTTCCCCACAGGAGGGCCGGGAGGCGGCGTGGGTTAAAACGGTGATAGAGGTGATACGGGCCAAACCGCGCCCTCTCGACCAGGAAGTTCCCCAGGGCGACAATCACCCCGCGGAACCGCCGCTTCGTGAATCTGGGAATCGTGCGCGGGATCAACCGCACGGCAAGCAGACTCGCAACACCCGCACCCCCGGCAAGAACCAGAAAGAGGGTCCGGATGGCCGTCGTCTCGTCTATGAAGTTGCGTGCTGATGCCAGTCCTACCGTACCCAAAGCAAGACCGGCGACCCAGCCCAGGGAGCCACTCTGGTTGAGATGGCTGATTCGCCTTTCCCAAAGGGACTTCTCTCTGTTTTCGATTACAAGGAGAACGGTAACAGCGGCATTGGCGACCCAGAAAAAGCTGAGCACCATATTCAGCACAAGGAGCACATTGAAAGAATGGACAAACGCGATCCCAGCGAAACCAGCACTGACCACGGCGAAGCTTAGGACGACGAACGGCTTGCGTCGATGGGCCGCGTCCGACAGCCTCCCCCAGACGAGACTCCCGATGACGCCCACAAGACTCACCAGGGTGGAGAGGAGACCCAGTGCTCCGACCGAGCGATTGAGGACTTGGGCAAGCATCAACGGAATGAGAACAGAAGAGGTTCCCATAACCATGTTCGCTAGGCCAATGGCACCATACCAGGGTTCGGCCTCTTTCCGCCAGTTCCTCAAAGCGCTACGCATCGGTTCCCTCTTGTGTTAACCCATTCTTTGCCCGCGGTGAAAGCCTGATAACACCCTGCTTTCACCACTGCAACCGAAGTCTAACTGACACCCTCCACTATCAACAACAGGCATGGACGCAATCTCTTGCAGGGAATCTCCGGCACCGCGCTGCGCCACCAGGCTGGTACAAGTGGACGTTTGCGCCAAACCCGGCCGAGATTTGACTTGGCTGCACCATTGTGCTATCAACCAAGGAGTAGCCCAAAACAAGGCTCAGCCGTAGCGGAGGTGTATTCAATGGATGATACCGCAGGCATCCTAATAGCCATTGCCATTGGCGTAGCGATCCTCGCCGCGTTGTTCTTTCTCATGATCCCCGAGCCGGGCGAGCGGGCAGTGATCGCCACCGAGCGACTGGATGTTGCTGTATTGACATTCGGCAACAGTTCTGCCTGGTCAGGAGCGGCCGAGACGGTGCGTGCTCGAATTGAGACAAAACTGGTCAATACATCCGGAATCAGTGTTTTTTCCCGGACACGCTTGGACGAACTCCTCACAGAGCAGATGCTCGGCGAGATCGGCCTGCTCGATCCAGCAACAGTGGCTCAAATCGGTTCTCTCACCGGCGTGACTAAATTGTTGACCGGAGTGGTCTACGGAATCGAAACCCGCTCGGAAGAGACAACAGTGTGCGAGGAATGGAAAGATGGTGAGTGCATACAATCCGTCCCTGCGACCAAGTACTCCGTGCGGGTTCTGGGACAGGTAGAGGTGTTGAGCGCTCAGACCGGGCAGATTGAACAGGCAGAGGACATCGAGGAGTCAGCAAGCATGATCGTCAAGCAGGGAAATACGTTTGCTGGATACGATACATTGATCACTCAGTCGGCCGACGACATCGCCTCGGAGGTGGCTTCCCTCCTCACCTCCACCTATACTCGAGAGCTTCACTACGGTCTTTACAGTTCTTACAAGGAAAAGCGCAATGGTTATGTCGGCCAAAACGAGATGACCCGCTTCTCCCATACAGACGGTGAGGCCTATCTCATCGTTCACTTCACTCGAGTTCGCAAAGATGAGACGTTTGAGCTCGTGTGGATCGACCCAGAAGGCAACGCCGCTGTGACGGTAAAGGATCTCGTAAGTGACGGAGACTGGCGTCTGTATCGACTGGATTTGGCTGGACTACCCAGTGGGCGGTTCACCGCAACCGGAACTCTCAACGGTATTGAGACGTTCGAAAAGGCGTTCATTCTCAACCCATAGAGCTCGATCAAAGAACGCGCTGTCGCCATAGTTGCGAGCTTGCTAGCGTCTGATCCCTATTCGGGTAAACGGTGCATTTGCTTCCGGTTTACCCGTAAGGTAAACTGAATGCGGAGTGCAGGATTCCTTAACCCCGGGGGGAAACGACTCCCGTTCAGACAGACTTGGTGCCTCAGATTCAAAGAGCCACGGTCTGTGT
>CAZDDA010000278.1:0-4101 GCA_964504085.1 uncultured Thermotogae bacterium
CCTCCTCGTTCTCGAACGGGTAGTGCCATTGGGCGGTGTGCATGCTCCCCGAGTCGAACCAGGTGTCGATGACATTCGGCACGCGGTGCATCGTCCCCGGGCAGTCTGGGCAGCGCAGGGCGACCGCATCGATGTACGGGCGGTGCAGCTCCACTTCGGTGGCCAACTCTTTATCCAGTGCCTGTTTGATCAACTCAGCCCGGCTCCCGATGGCGATCACCTTCGAGCACGCTTCGCACACCCACAGATTGAGCGGCGTCCCCCAATAGCGATCGCGCGACAGGGCCCAATCCTTGAGGTTCTCCAGGAAGTCGCCGAGGCGTCCCGAGCCGACGTGCGGCGGATACCACTGAATGCGGCGGTTGTTGGCGATCATTTCGTCCTTCAGCGCCGTTGTCTTAATGTACCATGAATCCATGGCGTAGTAGAGCAGCGGCGTATCGCACCGCCAGCAGAATGGGTAATCGTGCTCATATGGTGTATAGCGATAGAGAAGACCACGTGTCTCGAGATCCTCGATGATCGCCGGATCGACTTCCTTGACGAAGCGGCCGGCCCCGAGTGGAAATGCTTCCGTGAACGCCCCGGCGAGATCAACGGGATGAAAGAACGGGAGATCGCGCTCTAGGCCGAATTGATAGTCGTCTTCACCGAATGCAGGGGCAGTGTGGACGATCCCCGTACCTTCCTCCATGTTGACAAAGTCAGCGGCATACACGCGATACGTATTGGGGTGGTCAACCAGGCGGTATGGCGGCTCGTAGGCCAATCCCTCGAGCATCTTGCCAGGAAACTCGCGGATTACCTTGTAGTCGTTGTCCAGGGCCGCGTCAAGAAGTGCTTTGGCCAAGACCAATCGTTCGCCGTCTTGCTCAACCTCGACATAGGTTGCCTCCGGGGCGATGGCCAGGGCGACGTTTGCCGGCAGTGTCCACGGCGTCGTCGTCCAGGTTAGCAGCGCCGTTTTGCTCGGACGTTCCTGCTTGTATTGAGCCCCCTCATCGGAGACGATCGTCATCCGCACGGAAAGAGACGGATCCTCCACTCTCTGGTATCCTTGTGCCACTTCGTGCGAGGAGAGACCGGTGCCACATCGTGGACAGTACGGAAGAACCTTGTGTCCCTGGTACAACAGATCACGACGGAACATCTCCGCGAGCATCCACCAAACGGTCTCGATGTAGCCGTTGGTGTAGGTCACGTAGGCCGATTCGAGATCGATCCAGAATCCCATTCGCTCGATCATCCGCTCCCATTCGGCCTTGTATCTCCACACCGATTCCTTGCATCGCTCGACAAACTTCTCTACCCCGTAGGCCTCGATTTCGGATTTGCTGTTGACGCCGATTTCCTTTTCCACCTCGAGCTCCACCGGAAGCCCGTGGGTGTCCCAGCCACCCTTTCGCTCTACGTAGAACCCCTGCATCGTCTTGTAGCGAGGGAAGAGGTCCTTGTACGCACGAGGCATCAGATGACCGAAGTGTGGCCGCCCGTTTGCTGTCGGTGGTCCCTCGTAGAAGACGTACCGAGGACCCCCCTTGGTCGTTTGCAGGGATTGCTTGAACGTCGCATTGCTCTTCCACAGCGCGAGAATCTCTTCCTCACGTGCAATCGGATCTCTTGTAAGCTTTTCGTACCGCTTCATCCGCCTCTCCTTTTCTCAGCAAAGAGAGAGTACAGTTCAATAGCCAAAAACCATTCCATTCCAGGAGTATGTGAACGCTAACGATCGACGAGTCGCCCCTTCAGTGGGGCACAATAATATAAATCAATAGTGGCCGAAAGACTTGTCCATTTGTCGGCATTTCTCGATCCCTCCTCATCATAGCCTCGATGCAGCAAGCAGTCAAGATCGTTGCTCTTTGGCTGTGCTTGCAAAGAGAACGTCATCGGACATCGGTCTGGTAATCCGAGCGCGCGTGTGTCCGGTTATGATTGGCCCTGCTCCATTCGTACCGCATGAGATCACTGTATCATGTGCCAGATGAGAACTTGGACGCGGCAGCTGTTCAGGAATCGCCCGGCAAGGATGTTCGTTGTATGTCTCATTGCAGCCGTGGGGCTCGCGGGGTGTTCGTTGAATCGACCTCCGGTTGCTGTCTTGAGTGCACCTGTAATCAGTGGCCCAGCCCCTCTCGACGTCGCGTTTGACCTTTCTAATTGTGAAGATCCGGATGGAGACCGACTGATTTACACTCTTGATTTTGGTGATCAATCCGAGCCGACAACAAGTGAGGAGTTCAACATCATCGTCCATCATACCTATCACATCGGCGATGACTTCACTGCTTTGCTCCACGTGACCGACGCGCAGGGAAACGAAGCAGAAGATCAGTTGACCATTACAGTCAGCGACGACGGCCCGCCTGTTGGGCTAGCCGTTGGCGAGACAGCCCCCGATTTTTCCGCCCACACAACAAGCGATGAGGAGATCGCTCTGTCTGACTACTCAGGCGCTGTGGTTTTGATCGATTTTTGGGGGGCATGGTGTCGGCCATGCCGTGTGAGGATGCCTCACCTACAGGATCTCTACGATCAATTCTCACCGGACGGCCTGGTGGTGATCCTTGTGGGCACAGACCAGGAAAAGCAGGATGCAATTGATTTCCTCAGCGAAAACGACTACACCGATTTTGTCAGCGTGTGGGAGCCCGGATACAAGAGCCAGAACCCGATTGCACAGCTGTACGACGTGCACAGTTTTCCCCACACCTTCTTGCTTGATCGACAGGGGGTCATCCGCTATGTCGGGCACCCCGACTATCTCGCTTCACAGATGATTGAGCAGCTTCTGTAAGCCGGCAACAACTTCTGGAATAAGGTCAGTTGTCAGTAAGTACCTGGCGTTTTTCCAACGGCACAGCCACACCATTACCAAGCCTGTTCCCAACAAGCCGATTCCCTCTCTGACCGGAAAGACCGCCCCCAATCCAAGAAAATCAGCGACAACGCCGCTCACCAACGGTCCCACCATCTGTCCTACGGCGAACGATCCTCCTTGAAGCCCGGCAACTGTCCCCATTCCGTGTGTTCAGCCGAGCTCAGTACGGATGGCAATGATCGAGGCACGCGAAAAGGCGGAGAACGCACCCATCGCGAAGGTGATCAGAATGATCACCCAAACGTGTCGAATGAAGGGAACGGCGAAAAGAACCAGTGGGGCAAAAGTGCTTCCCAGTACGATCTGTGGGAGTCGTGGATAGCGGTTGGCGAGATACCCAAGCGGATAGAAGGTGTTGAAACCCTGCCGCCAGAACCCGCGTGTGGCCATGTATACGGCAATTGCCTTGACAACGTCGTTCTTCATTACGTGCCGCAGAGGGACGATCTCACGGGGTCGGCTTTTTCCATGCCCGGCTCGGCCGTGATCCGCCGGCAAGAAGCGGTCCCAGGGCCATCCCCAAGAACATTGACGAGTAGAAGAGATTCATTGTCCGTCCTTCTTTTCCCTGTGGGGTGATGTCGCCGATATTGGCCTGGACGATTGGCGTTACCATGACCGTGGCCGCTCCTTGGACAAACCGAAAGATCCCCAGCTGCCACAGGCTCATCGCCAACGCGTAGAGGACGGAGACCAGGGTGTAGCTGGCAAGCCCGATCATGAGAATCCTCTTGCGTCCGATCCGATCGGAGAGCCGGCCGATGAACGGACCGAGCAGGCGGCGGGAAAGGGAGGAGAAGACAAATCCGGCCGATACTCCTGTTGCTTTGAAAGGAGTCGACGTAGATAGAGGAAGAAGCGGAGCAATGATTCCAACACCCAGCATGGCGACAGCAATGAACAGGCTGACGAAAATACGCCTCATGGAACTCTCAATCGAGATTGCCTTGTAGATTTACCGAGAGCCTATACCACGTCCAATCCGCGAGCGAGGTTGTCAGCAGGACTCACCTGGGGTATGATTGCGTCTCGTGCCAGCAGAACCATTGCAAGCATCTTGGAAGAAAACCGCCCCTCTGTTCTTGGGTCATCTTGTTAACGACGGTTACGGAAGTTTCTTCGCTCCACTTTTGCCGCTGTTGATTGACAGGTTGGACCTCTCGCTCACCATGGCCGGTCTGTTGGGAACTCTCAGCATCGCGACCAACTCCCTGATACAA
>CAZDDA010000279.1:0-4037 GCA_964504085.1 uncultured Thermotogae bacterium
CACTATGATCTTGATAAGGCCAGAGGGCTCTTAGCCGAGGCCGGGTATCCCGACGGTGGGTTTGAACTGAAGATGGTCATCGTCCAGGCACTCCAAATGGAGATCAAGACAGCGCAGATGTTCCAGGCCGATCTCGCAAAGCTTGGCATCAAGTTGCAGATCCAAGAACTGGCCTGGGCTTCTATGCTTGAGGTCTGCAGAAATAGAGAGACCGCACCAGACATCTCAATGATCTACGATATCGCCAACTTCCCAGTCCCGGTGGATATTCTCCACCGAAGCTGGCACACTGGCGGAGTGTATAACTGGTCTTGGTTTGCCGAGACCAATCCCAAGGTAGACGAGCTGCTCGACGAAGCGAAAGTAACTGTGGATGATGAAAAACGCTGGACTCTCTACAGGGAGTTCCAGAAGCTCGTTGTGGACAACGTAGCCTCTATCTTCTTGGGATCCGAGACAGAGCTTCGCACGATGCGTTCCGCTGTTGGAGGATATGTAGCGAACCCTATGATGCCTTTTGATACACCCTTCTATTACTTGTATCCCAAACAGTAGAGCTGGTTCCGAGTTAACGAGGGGGCGGGTCTTGGACCGCCCCCTCTCTTGATAAGGAATGAGTAGCCCTGATGAGAGGGGCAGCTAGACGTGAGAAGAAGCAGTGTTGCAGAAGATCGGTGACAGATAAAGGTCTCGGTAAGAATTCGCTGCAGAAAGAGTTGGGATATACGTGCGATGGGAGGCTTGAAGTCCCTGTGTTGTTGATATCGGAGAACCATACCCTGATTGACTCTGGCCATAAACACAGCTGGTACAAGAGGGTAGCAGGTTTAGACGAACGGCCAATGACTCAACAGGGCTTGGGTCGAAATCGAGGATCGAGGTGATGAGGCCGGCGTCGTTGCTGGCAGATTCCTGATGGTTGTCTATATCGTAAAGAGGCTGTTGCTCATACTACCCACAGTGATTGCTGTCACACTGGTAACCTTCTTCATTTCCCACATTGTTCCCGCCGATCCTGCACAGGTGGCGGCTGGTCTTCGAGCTGGCCCGGAGCAGGTGGAACACCTCCGAAAAGAAATGGGTCTGAACAAGCCCATCTACGTACAATACGGCATTTACCTGAAAGGCCTCCTGACGGGAAATCTTGGTCGGTCCCTGCGGACAAGGCAACCTGTTTCCAGAGAGGTTCTTCGCTATTTACCAGCCACAGTTGAGCTTGCCCTTGCCACTATGTTTGTTTTAGTGGCAATAGGTATTCCTTTGGGAGTGTTGTCCAGCGGATGGCGTGGAAGGGGCAGCGACCTTCTCCTCCGCGGGTTCTCTGTAGGAGTAACGTCTATGCCGGCCTTCTGGGTTGCGCTCCTCCTTCAGCTCCTATTCTATCGCCATCTGGGTATCCTTCCAGCGGTGGGTCGCATCACGAGAGGGCTGGGGCTTCAAAGAATCACAGGCTTTTTCGTTCTAGATAGCGTCATCACCGGTAATGGAACTGCCCTCGGAAGTTCTCTGTTGCACCTCATTCTACCGGTGTTCGCCTTGGTGGCAGGCCGTCTCGCAATCATCGTTCGGATGACGCGGATATGCATGCTGGAAGTAATGGGGCAGGAGTACATTCTTACTGCAAGGGCAAAGGGCTTGAACGAGCTCTTAGTTGTGTACAAACATGCGCTGAAAAACGCTGCAATTCCAATCGTCACAGAACTCGGCCTGCAGTTTGGCTGGCTTCTGGGAGGAACGATATTGGTTGAGGCGATTTTCTCTTGGCCAGGAATGGGTCTGTATGCGATAGACTCAATACTGCAGCTTGACTTTATGCCTATTATGGCGATTACTTTGATTTATACGCTAAGTTTTGTTGTAGTGAACACACTGATTGATCTGTCATATGCTGCACTCAATCCGCAGATACGATATGGGAAATAGTGATAGACAAATGAGCGGTACGACACGATTGTTCGAGCTTGCTAGGATCCTTCGCAGCCTAGGGTCTATCACAGGCTTCTTTGCCCAAAAGAAGCTACGGGTTGTGCTGGGTGGGTGGGTTATCTTCATTGTGGTGATCGCAGTCGTGGGGCCATACGTAGCGCCCTTTAGCCCTCTTGAGATCAACTTCTCGGAGACTCTTCAGAGCCCGTCGAGAACTCACCTTTTCGGGACAGATGATATGGGGCGAGACGTCTTCAGTAGGATTCTTCACGGCGCGCCACTCTCGATCAAGGGAGCGTTTGCCATAGTGGCGGCAGCGGTTCTCATCGGTACGACTCTGGGGTTGCTGGCTGGCTTTTTCGGAGGGATTGCCGACACGTTGGTGATGCGCTTGGCTGACATGTTTCTTTCTTTTCCGTTCCTCGTTCTGGCCATGGCAATTGCCGCTGCGCTCGGTCCAAGTCTATCCCACGCGATTATGGCTTTGATTGTCATCTGGTGGCCTCCCTACGCTCGATTGATCCGCGCGCAAGTACTTGCAGTAAAACGAAAGGAGTTCGTGTCAGCAGCGCAAGCTCTGGGAGCAAGTAATACGAGAATTATGCTGTACCACATTCTCCCTAGCTGTTTTGGCCCTGTAATCGCACGGATGACGACTGACTTGGGATACGCAATCTTGGCAACGGCCGCACTCGGGTTCGTAGGCCTTGGCGCACAGGCCCCGTCGCCGGAGTGGGGAGCGATCATCTCAAAAGGGCGCTCTTACATCATGGACAACTGGTGGTACGCCACTTTCCCAGGATTAGCCATTTCTCTCAGCGTTATGGGCTTTTCTCTCTTCGGAGATGAAATTCACGAGGGATACTCCCATATCTAGAGAATCAACTCGGTGAGCCTCGGCCTCAGAAAGGGGGGCTCGCACTGCGACGAAGCGAGATTAAAAGGAGGTTTCAGCATGGATAGATCAACGAATGTGCCGTTGGAGCGGACGCAGCCGGGTGCCGATGATCTCATCAGCTATCGAGATCTTTCGTTCAAGCTGGAAGGCCTGAGAAGCAACCCCCGCGTTGTCGTAACAACCCCGGGACGGTCTCATGAGGGAAGAGATGTCTATTTGGCCACGATCAGCTCACCAAAAAATATTCAGTCATTGAACGCCGTCAGGAAGAAGATCCTAAATGCGAGCACTTTTCCGTGCTCCCAGAGGACTCTGACAAACACTTCCTCCCGGGCAACTGCCTCTGGGGCTGTTCCCAAAGATTTTATTCCGGCGGTTCTCTGCATTGGCCTTTCATTCGGTCACGAGGCAGCACACACGGAGGCGTTGGTTCAACTGATTGAGCACTTGGCTTTAAGCAACGAAAAACAAGTGAAAGACATCCTCTCCAAGATGGTCGTACTTGTCATGCCGATGATCAACCCGGATGGCCGGATGCACGCCATCGAGGAATGGAGGAAATTCCCGCTTTCAACTGGCTGCAACGGGGCAGGAAATGCATTTGGTTTCCTCTTAAATCGTGATTTCCTGCACCTGATCCATCCCGAGACTCAAGCGGTGCTGAAGACATTCCGGGATTGGGAGCCAATCTTCTGCCTGGATTTGCATGAAGATAAGGTCATTCTGAATGTAGAGCGGCCCGAGGCCTGCTGGTGTCCTCCTTACTGTGACAAACCTTACGTCGATACTCTTCCCGGAGAACTTATGCCCATCGTCGATGAACTGGGGGGGGTAATTGCAAAGGAATGGAAGCGCCAGAGGTTCGATTTGATGTACGACCCCGAGGGTAAGGACAGCCTTCTTCCCGTGGCTGGGCTGGGAGGGCGTGCTGATCTCACTTTCCTTCATCACAACAGTATCTCATTGATCACTGAAAGCGCGAGGGCACCCGGCAGTCAGACATGGTTGGACCGGGTAACCCAGAAATTCTCGGCAGCGATGGCCATTCTTACGCATCTGGCCAGAGACCCACTTGATTATGCGCAGGTAGTTTGCCGAGCGAAAACCACTGTCCCTCCACGGAATCACTATCCGGTTTATGTCATCCCCGCCAATGAGGGAGATCCTTATGGGCTTCACCGCTTGACGTCTACGCTTGACAGGCACGGTGTCC
>CAZDDA010000280.1:0-4035 GCA_964504085.1 uncultured Thermotogae bacterium
GACCTCGAACTTGCCGAAACCGGTCAGGTTCACGGCCTCATTTGACGCCAACGCTTTCGTGACGAGGTCGATCATCCCGTCGATTGCCTTGTACGCATCTTTTTTGGTCAACCCGGCCTTTTTCGCCAGCTTCTCCGCGAACTCTGCTTTGTTCATCCTATACCCCCTTTGGCATGAGAATTCGAACCAGTATAGCAGCAGAAGGGCACTTTGCCAAGATGTAGACGCCTCTCCATCGGATAGCGAGTGCGATAACCCTGTCCCAGAGCAGGATATTGTGTTGTATGGGCGGATCGGTTCTGCCCAAGCTCACTGGAGTTTTGGCGTTGTTGCAGGCCGAGTGTCTCCATCGCTGTTGGGCCTTTGTCCGGAAGGTTCGGCCCAGTCCACCGATCGCTTCGTTCAACTTCCGGCATTTGACAATCTCATCTGAAATACGACAGAGTGAATCATAACTCTCGCACAGGAGTGATCAGCGATGCAACACAGGGCGCGAGCGGTACTGGCGGTTGTTATTCTTCTCTCGGCAGGACTTCTGACCGGCTGTTTCTTCAACATATTTCAAACAGCGCGGACAGTAGGGCAGGGAAACGTTGCCCTGGGCATCGGGGCGGCCGCCTTGAACATGGTCATCGGCGATGACAACAACTGGATGCTGACCCCACAAGGGCGAATCTCCGTCGGACTTGCCGACAATGTGGATTTGGGAGTTCGAAGCGGCGGGATGTTTAGCTTCACCAGCGGCGAGTTGGGATTCCTCGGCGCGGTTGGCGACATCAAGGTATCTCTGTTTCACGATCCGGAGTTGCTTTCCCTGGCGTTGGGGTTTGGCGGCGGCTACAGCATGGGGATGTTCGGCTGGGGGCTGGAAGGGTCGATCTATCTGGACAGCAACATCCGGCTCCTTCCGATCTATTTCGTCTATCGCCCGCTGTTTCCGCTTGCAGGAGACGGGGTGACGGTTCTGCATCAACTGTGTGGAGGGCTCCACCTTGCCCTTTCGGAGAATGCGCGGCTGTTGATCGAGGTGGATTACTGGGAGGGAATCATCAGCGTTGGCATCAGCTTGGAGATTCTACTTTAGCCGGCTGCTTCCTAGGATCCATGCTGCTGGTGTAGTGAGTCGATGATCTTGCGATTGGCGGTGGGAAAAGCGTATTGATCAAGCTGTTTCAGTGAAACCCAGCGCCATTCTTCCACGTCGATTGCTTGGGGTTTGCTGTCACTGAGTACACAGTGGAAGACATGTAGGGTCACCCGGAAATGCGAGTAGGCGTGGTCGACGGTGACGAAGGGCTCCAGGTCTACGACCTTAATGCGTAGCTCTTCCCACAGCTCGCGCTTCAGGCATTCCTTTAGGGTCTCCCCGAGTTCCCGGTGTCCGCCGGGAAACTCCCACAGTCCACCCAGCATGTCATCTGCCTTTCGCTTGGCGATCAACAGCTTGGCCTGTGAGTATCGCAGGCGGTTCCACACCAGTCCGGTGGCGATGTCGTAGTGGGGGAGGCGTTTTCGCTTTCTGCGCGCCGGCAGCTTGGTCTCGCGGCCTTCGCGATGGCCCAAGCAGTCATCCTTCAACGGGCAGGTTGCACATCTGGGGAGACGTGGCGTGCACTGCAGTGCCCCGAGATCCATCAGTGCCTGGTTGAACCGGCTCGCTTCACCGGTTGGGAGGAGTGTCCGGGCCAGCGCCTGCAGGCGGTCGTGCCCGGGTGCTTTGGTTGGGTCCTCCGCGACGGAGAAGACACGGCAGAGCACGCGGGTGACGTTTCCATCGAGAACGGGCTCATCGTGTCCGAAAGAGATACTCGCAATCGCGGCAGCGGTGTAGGGACCGATCCCCGGCAATTCCAGCAGCATCTCGTAGTCGGTCGGGAGTTGACCGGCGTGGTTCTTGACGAGCGTCTTTGCTGCGCGGTGCAGGTTGCGCGCACGGGCATAGTAGCCGAGACCCTCCCATGCCTTCAGTACCTCATCCGATGAAGCCGTGGCCAGCGCGGCGATGTCGGGAAAGCGAGCGAGGAAGCGCTCGTAGTATGGTACGGCCGTACCCACCCGCGTTTGCTGGAGCATGACCTCGGAGATCCAAATTGAGTACGGATCATTGGTTTTCCGCCAAGGCAGATCGCGACAGTGAACGTCGTACCAGCCAAGCAGAGCTTTCTGGATCGATGCGATGCAGGGGCGAGACATCAAGTGCAGGAGCTCACTTCTAGCGATCGCGGACCAGGCACGCCGTGTAATCGGTGACAATCGCTGCCTGTTCCAGACCGAAGGTCGCCTCCACGATCTCGTCCAAGCGGGTCTCGCTCATGACGTCTTTCGCGTTGGCGCGAAATTTCCCGATGAGTTCCTCGTCGGAGAGTGGTCGTTCCGCGCGGCCCTTGGCGAAGTCCTCCTGCTTGGTGAACGCCGCACCGTCCTTCGTGGTGACGGTGACGACGGCGCGCTTCACCCCTGGGAAGAGAGCGTCGATTTCCGGATCGGCGACCACCTCGATCTTTCCGAGTAGCTCCCACACGAAGGGGTCTTTGAGCGCCTGTTCGGAGAAATCGGACGGCAGCACATTTCCCTTGGCAACGGCGACGGCGATACAGTAGGGTAGCGAATGATCGGCAGTCTCCTTGGTGGTCGGCCGGTACTTGCTCGGATCGGACAGGATGTCCGCACCGCGCGTCGTTGTCTTGACGAGGACTTTTTTGACTGCATGCGGTTCAATTCCGTTTTCTTCCATCACCTCGAGGGTTGCAGTGATTGGCTGATGGGTGAGGGCCTCGGTCGGAAATGCCTTGTACCCGCACTCCGTGATCAGGAATCTCTCCCCGAGGCCGTCCAACAGAACGCCAGCGTCCCAACTGACGTTGTGAATGACCTCGAACGCCCCTTCCTTGCCTTCGAACACCTCCACTGGGCCGCTGTAACCGGTTGCGGCAAGCATTGCCGCGCGTACGCCGGCCTCGGTGGCCATTGGATCGGCGGTGTTCTTCATGTTCGTTAGGTGTCCGGCGACGACACCTCCGAGAGTGAAGTGGCTCGATCCGCTGATTCCCACGGCAGCGACCATTTCATCCTCGGACAGGCCGAGCATCCTTCCGGCGACAAGCGGGCTGACGAACTGAGTCAGGCTGGCGTGGTGCCAACCGACTTCGCGAATCCCCGGACTCGCGGCCAGGCACATTCGCATCTCCAGCTCGTAGGCGATCATCATGGCCACGATCAGATCCCTTCCGTTGGCTCTTTTGAATTCGGCCGTGGCGAGTGCGGCGGGGAGGATGTCCGAGGGATGGGACGGATCCTGTTTCCAATAGATGTCGTTGTAATCCATGGCGCGAATGAGGAGAGCATTCATCAGCGCAGCGTTGGCCATGTTTGTCATGGTTCCGTGGCCAATAATTGATGCCTGCCCGTGCCCGCCCAAGCTCTTAATGTAGCGATAGGCGGACTGCATGTCCTCCAAATCGAGGGCGGCCAGCGCGCAGCCCACGCTGTCGAGCAGGAACCGCTTGGCCTCCTTGCGCGCTGATTCCGGTATCGCGTCGTAGGAAAGGGACAAGGCGAACTGTGCCATTCGGCGACTGATCGATTCCATAAAACCCTCCTATGAAATGGCAGAGGAGATCGCTTCTGCCATCTGAGTGGTACTGGCTGCACCCCCCATGTCGTAGGTGCGGACGGTCCCCTCTGCGATGACCTGCGCGACCGCGCGTTCTATTCTTTGCGCCTTTTCGTGTTCGCCGAGATAGTCGAGCATCATCTTGGCGGCACGGATGGTGGCAATGGGGTTTACTTTATTCTGTCCCGCGTACTTGGGGGCCGAACCGTGCGTGGGCTCAAATACGGCGTATTCGTCTCCGATGTTGCCGGCGGCGGCGAAGCCGAGCCCGCCGACGATCTGTGCGGCCAAATCAGAGATGATGTCACCGAACATGTTTGATGAAACAAGCACGCCGTAATTCTGTGGATTCTTGACCAGCCACATGCACATCGCATCGACGTTGGTCTCCCACAGCTCGATTCCCGGATAGTCCTTCGCGA
>CAZDDA010000281.1:0-4010 GCA_964504085.1 uncultured Thermotogae bacterium
TCCATTAGTGCCCTTGCTGCTGCTGTTGGCGGCAACGTTCTCATTCCAAACGCCGGAGGCCCTAATCCTCTTCGGACAAACCTCTATCAGGTTATCATCGGGAAATCCGGGGATCGCAAGAGTACCGCCCTCAATAGCATGGGCAGGGTTCTGAGTCTCACCGAGGACAGAATGCGTGAGCGCGGCATGGACCGCCCGTTGCTCCTCCCAGACGACTTCAGCGTTGCCGGATTAAAGGACGAGCTAGCGCTTCGGCAGGAACTACGGGGGAAACCTTGGGGGATCATCATCCATGACGAACTCTCGGAGATCATCGAGTCTGCGGGGACCAAGTACAATCTCGATCTGATCAAGGTGCTGACAAGACTCTACGACACGCCACCCAGACTCGAGAAGCGCAGAGGAGACAGGAGCAACCGCGCACGCATAGAGTGGCCTGTTGTGTCGATCCTGACCGCCAGCACCGGGACGTGGCTCCACGAGGTGATACACAGGAGTCACGTCGGAGGTGGATTCTGTGGCAGGTTCCTGTTCGTTGAGGTCGAGCAGGTATCTGAGCAGGCCTGGCAACGCAATGCCGACGAGAGCATTTTGGGCGAGCTGGCCGGTCTCCTTCTGAGGTTTGCACTCATCGATCAAGAGGTCTTCGCAGAGTTCGACCAAAGAGCGAAGAGATGGTACGAGAACTGGTTCGCTTCCTACCAGGACAACTACACGCGCGCCCCCGAGAACGCCGACGTTGCGGCTCTCTTCAAGCGCGGTGACACCTACTCGAAGAAACTCGCCGCCGTATTTGCGCTCAACGGGCTCACGCAGGATCCGGATAAGCTCGACTGGCACCTCAAGCATAGGGTCTACGAGGTCCGAGCGGAACATCTGAAAACCGCCACTGACTACGTGCTGGACCGTATGGAGGACGCGACACGGCTCTCGCTTGGGAGACCCGACCTGTTCCGCCTGCGGGAGAACTGTGAGACCGTTTTCAGACTGCTCAAGCGCCGACGTTCCCTTAGTAGCAGCGACATGTCGAAGCTACTTAAACGTCACGACGGGTGGAAGATGGGCAGGATGTACTTGCTGGAACAGGGTGTCGTAAGAAGCGTGCCGACCAAACGAGGTGCAAGATACGAGGTGGCCGACCCCAATTGGTCGTGGCGGGGATAGGTGTCGCGTCGTCACTTGCCAGAGACCTATCTCATTCTAGCGCAACATGGACCGGGCAATGCAGTGCTGACGTGCCGACGCGCTTGTCGACAGATGTCCGATTCCGAACTGGTTGTTATACTTGTTGATGACACTTGTGTCACCAGTAACTACCGACGCTTTGCAGTACGACGTGTACCAGATACGCAGGAACCCCAGTCGTGTCGCGGAACGTCGGCAATTGGACTCAACTCTCAAGGAGACATGCAGATCAGCTGCCGACATGGGCCGACGATGGGTCAACACCAACAGAATGAGACCGAGCCCGGAAGGAAGAACCAGAATGGCATCGCTCGCACAGCTGAAGGCTAACCAGGAGAACGCTCTTCTGTCCTGCGGACCGCGCACCGCAGCCGGCAAGGCGAAGTGCTCGAGGAATGCCCTCAAGCACGGGCTCCTCTCGATGTCGGTCTTGATGAGGGGAGAAAAGGAGGAGCAGTTCCGGGATCTGCGGGACGGTCTGATGGAGGAACTGCTTCCTACAGGTGACCTCGAATGCGTGCTCTTCGACAGAATCGTCTCCGCAGCCTGGCGACTGAAAAGGGTGCTGCAACTCGAGGCGGGTATCCTAGACCTCGGCTACTACTCTGAGGTCCTCAACCGTGAGCGACACAGGATCACGCACGGAGAGGAGATTGAGCCCCGGACTCCCAGTCTGTATCTACGAGACGAGGACGGACCGGAGGCCCGACGGTGGCGCCCGGTCTTGGAGCGCATCAGAGACTGCCTGGTGGCATTGGACTCCGAGAACGTTTCCTTGGCGAAGAGCTTCGTCCGAGATGCCGCAGGCCCTGAGGCTCTCTCGAAGCTGAAGCGCTACGAAAGCGCTATAGAGAGAAGCCTGTATCGCGCAATTCACGAGCTTCAGCGGGTCCAAGCTGCGCGACGCGGGAATCCGGTTCCTCCCCCAATTGCCATAGACGTGGGGCTGTACGGAGCTGGCAGCAAGTAGGCGACGGTATCTTACGAAACGAACCCAAACTGCGGGCAGCTAGGAGGAGCCCCATCATGTCGATGATCCTAGAAGATGAGATCTGGCTGTTCGTGCCGGGTTGGTACAAGGCATTCGTGATGGATCCGGGGAAATCGAGGAAGATTGCCGGCTGGAAGGGTTGCCGGAAGCACGCGACCTACCTGTTCCCTGACGGCCAGGTCGTCATCGACATCCTGGTTCCTGCCAGGCTCTACCGCCGAGCGCGAAGGGTCATGGGACTCCCGGCTCTACGAAAAAGTCCGGGGCGCGTGGCAGCCGGGAAGAAGACTTCCAGCGCAGTCGCCGCTCGAGGTCGTCCGAATAGGGGCACGGACCCGCAAGAAGTGATCGATTTCCCTATGGTCACGACGTAGAAATCTCTGCTCAAGGAGACGATCGCCGGAGCTTTGACTCTGGAGTCCGGGAGAATGAGAACGTTGCTCAGGAGCAGTTTTTCGGGCTCCTGACCATGCAGTTCAGTCGCTTTGGAGGCAGCCAGTGGTTGATGAAGCCAACCTCCCCACCCTCATGAAGCCCGACGAGGTGGCAGGGCTCCTCAGAACCACGCGGAGGGCGGTATATGCGATGGTCGAGCGGGGGCAATTGCCGGGGCTGACGCGCATAGGACGCCGTCTTCTCTTTCGCCGTGACAATGTGCTAGAATGGCTGAACGAAAGACGTGCGCCATCGGCCGAGGAGATGCGGCGATGAGCGTGAAGGTAAGACCGTACAGACGTGGGGGCTGGGAGGTGGACATCCGCGTGAGGCTTCCGGATGGAACGCCGAGGCGGGAGCGCAGGAAGGCTCCCACCTCTTCGAAGTCCGGAGCCCAACGCTGGGGGCAGGCTCGGGAACGCGAGATCCTGCTCCATCGCCCGGCCAAGAGACGAAAGGGGGTGCCGACGTTATCTGAGTTTGCTCCAAGATTCCTGGAAGGGTACGCTGAGGCCAACCGCCAGAAACCGAGTGGGATTGCCGGGAAGGAGACTATCCTTCGTGTGCATCTGCTCCCGCTTCTGGGAACGAAGAGGCTGGAGGCCATCGGGAACGAGGACGTTCAGCGGCTCAAGAGTGTGCTCGGGCACAAGGCAGCCAAGACGGTCAATAACATTCTGTCTGTGCTGAATACCCTGCTTCGGGTCGCCGTCGAATGGGAGATCATAGACCACATGCCCTGCACCGTGCGGCTCCTCAAGACCTCCAACAAAGAAGCACCGTTCCATGATTTCGAGGAATACGGCCGCCTCGTTGATGCCTCAAGAACCGTCGATGAGAGGGCACATCTGGCCGTGCTACTAGGTGGGGATGCTGGGTTGCGGTGTGGCGAGATCATGGCCCTGGAGTGGACGGACGTTGACTTCTCTAAGAGGCGGCTTCGTGTCGAGCGTTCAGACTGGAAAGGTCGGGTGACCGCCCCCAAAGGCGGCCGTTCCCGACTGGTGCCGATGACAAGCCGCCTGGCTGAGGCTCTCCGTGTTCACCGGGGGCTACGGGGACCTCGGGTGCTCTGCGATGAGACCGGGCAGCCACTGAGCCAGAAGATGGTCCAGCTACTCGTCAGGAGATCCGCCGAGCGGGCGAACCTAGCCCACAAGGGGGTCCACATCCTGCGGCACACCTTCTGTTCCCATCTGGCCATGCGCGGGGCTCCCGCTCGCGCCATCCAGGAGCTCGCCGGACACCGAAACCTGAGCACCACGGAGAAGTACATGCACCTCAGTCCGGCTGCGATCGAAGGGGCCATCCGGCTCTTGGAACAGCCCGCGAATGGCCCACTTTTTGGAGACATATTGGAGACAGGCGCTCGCCCGATTTCTAAGGCAAGCGCCTGTAG
>CAZDDA010000282.1:0-4004 GCA_964504085.1 uncultured Thermotogae bacterium
CTAGTTAACTGGGCTTCCCATAACTTCGAGAAAGAGATTCTCCAATCTCCCTCAGAAAGGAGATTGAAGAAAGATTTCGTGTCAATGCACTTGCGCTCGCAAAAACTCGACGACGTCGTCCAGGATAGGGTTGGTGATTGAGTGCCCGGCGCCGCTGTAGGTCGCAAATGCAGCCGGGACTTCTGCGGCGCGATAGACGGACTGGCTGGTCTCCCAGCGATCCGGCAACATGCGCTCCCCGATGGCATCGCGAATCAACTGGGCCTCGCTCTGTGTCCATGCATCGGGAAATAGGAGCGCATCGGTTCTGTCTTGCGCCCCCATGTAGATGTACTGCTGCACCTGGCGGTATGCGTCGATATCGAATGGAACGCCGGTGATCTCGTCGATGTCGGAAATGCCAATGGGGTAGGGAAGGTCATAGCCGTTCCATACGGCAACCGGAAGAATCGGCAGGCCGCACACTCCTCCCGCGGCCACGGCCCGAACCTTTGCGGGATGAAGGGCGGCAAAGCGATTGGTGAACACTCCCGATGCGGAGAATCCGTTCATGAGGATCGTATCGTGGGTGATCACGCCGTCTTGCTGGAGCTTCCTGCGTGCGTGCTCGATCATCGCGACAAGCTGCAGGTCGATGCGCGCAAGTTCACCGTCGTTGACCAACAGGATGTCCCGCTCCAGTGACTGCGGGTCGATCTCTTCCAAGGCCGATAGGGAACCCGGTCTCGGAAAGATTGGCACCAACAACGGCGTACCCAGACGCCGTGCCAGGCTATTGAGGTAGGAACGGCCGGCCAGTGTCTTCGCCGCGAGCAGGTGGATCTCGAAGTCGTCGCGCGGTGTCCCCGTGTTGTTCGTCTCAACGAGAAGGTGTACAGGATCTTCGGTGGACACGAAGTTCGGAATGAAGAGATAGTAGGGGAAATTGAACCCCTCATCGGCGTCGGCCTCCACCAAAAACACTTGACCTCTCGGTAGATCAAGCTCAACCGAAAGAGGGTCCGCCCCCCCAAGCGAGGCCGTGTCTACCGACAGGCCGTAGAGAATGTTGTCGGAAACGAGTCCCTCCCTGCAGATCAGTATCCGACTCATCGAAGCGGTGGGCACGAGCGTCGTGGCGCCCACCCAGCCATCGTCCCCAGAGAGCACTACGTAGATCTGTTCGAAGAACCCTGCGTCAACATTCCACGTCTTGGGAGGTTCTGTCGTAGCCACGATGGTCTGAGTGGCGGATGGGTCACTCTGTTGCACGATGAAACGCACCGTACGAACTCTCACGTCGCCCACCCATTTGAGGAGGGTACACGCCTCGTCAGAGACGCGGATGGTCACCTTCTTTTCCTCCCCAACCGCGAGAGGCCCCACCCAGCTGAGGCTGATCCCTTCAGACACGTTGCCGGGCAGGACGCTGGCCCCTGGAGTGTCGGCGAGGATCACAGCCCCGAGTAACACCAGAATACATAGGGAAACGACGCTCACTCGTGCGAGGTTCATGGCGCAACACCTCTTGTTATAGGTGATGAGATTTTGTACTGGGCCGCATCCAGGCACAACGGGGCAACTGCTCCATCATCGGATCCCGCAGCTACGAGGAGTACCCAAGCATTCCTGCTCGAGACGGGCCCCATGCGTTCCAACCGGCGGCTGAGGCCGAGCGGACGCGGGTAGGTTACAGCTCCAGGTGTTCTGCCGTCAAAACACCCAAAGTGAAGCGTTGACCCCGACGTCCGTCTTGATCCTTATGTGGTCCTCTCTTTCTTGGCTGGGGTCATATAGGTCAATTTGCTTTGCGTTAACCCAAGCGACACCAAAGCTTCCAAGAACTTCACCGGCACTACCCCGGAATCGATAATGGGAACGTTGTATCCGTTTCTTTCTCTGAGCTTTTTCTCCAAGTCCGGGCCAACTCCCGCCATACAGGTGCCACCCAGAATGAGCGCATGAGCACCGTCGTTCTCTATCGCTTTGATGGATTCCTTGTACAGAGACTCACTGGCCTGTCCGGATTCACGGGCGACGTTTATCTCTGCAACACCTACGTTGATGTTCCGAATGGAAGCCAGTTTCTCACGGACACCCAAAAGCTTTGCATGATCCTCTATCAACGGTGCGAGGCTGGGAAGCACGGTGATGACAGAGAACCTTTGCGCTATGGCTGAAGCAAAGATCATCGCTGTCTCTGCAGCACCAACGACAGGGATATTTGTTGCTTCGCGCGCGGCCTTCAATCCCGGATCTCCGATACAGCTAATAAAAACACCGTCGTATCCCTCGTCTCCCGCTTTCTTGACCCCCTCCAAAATCCCTGGAACAGCAAAGGCGTTGTCAACCTGGCTCTCGACTGTCTCGGGCCCTTTTTGTAGGTGGGTACAGGTGATCTCCGTGCCTTCCGCGGCATACTGTTCCGCGACTCCTAGCTGCCTCTCGTCAAAGAAATCTTGAGTGATCGGCAGAATGATCTTTATCCTCACTCAATCCTCCTAAAAGAATTGTCGCCTTACGCAGCAGCTACAGAGCCTAGCCCGTCCTCCTTTCGTCAAAAACTCAAAGCCTCCCCTACAGGATCAATCACTGGGCTGAGAACCTCTCACAGGCGTTGCTCGCAACTGACCAGCTTTCACCCCTTTCCCATCTTCTCGATCTCCTCCTGCACTTCCTCCGCGCCTTCCGCGTAGAACGTCTCCTCGTCGGGAGCCAGTTCTCTCAGTAGGCGCAGAAACTCGCCCGCGTGTACGCGCTCTTCGTCGGCAATGTCCTTGAGCACCTCGATCGCCAGCTCATTGTCCGTGGATTCGGCGAACTGCATGTACAGCTGGATCGCTTCGTACTCCGCGGCGACCATGAATCGAATCGCGCGGATCAGCTCTTCTTGTGTCAGTTTCCGATCGTTTGCCAGTCCCGAGAACGGCGAACCAAACTCCGGCATGATTATTCCTCCTTTCTTTCAAAACACCCTCCACTACCTATGACAATTGGGCTGTGCATTGTCAAGGCAGTGGGACCACATACCACTTGTGTCAGCCACGAGCCGAAGAGCACTACATCTGCTTCGTGACCAGATAGTAGCTTGAGGAACTTCAATCGCCAAGAATACTATGCCGAGCTGCTTCCACTCCGCGATTGGCTCCCCGCCACGGACAAGAATGTTGTCGCTGTGGGAAAGAAAGCCTGACTGTGTTGGTTTCTAGCAAAAGTCAGTTTCGGATTGTAGGACCGCACCCTCGTAGCTCGACGGGCTCATGTGCCCAACGGCCGGAGCTGAGCCGCCTTGCGGCTGGCGCAGTGACACCAAACGTGACCTAATGCGCACAAACGCGATTCAAACCTTATGAAGATTCTCGATAGCAAGGTCGGCTTCAGCGACTTGTTGGACAGCGGATGTCAAGACCACCCACCCGATTGCCCAACCTGTTCTTCTCCGCCAACCACTCACTGTATCCCAGCCTCTCCCTTCATTTCGCCCACGAGACGGCGCGTATCCTGCTTCACTTTGCGCAGATCTTCCTCATTGGGCCGGCCACGGATATCTCCCAATCTCCCCTTGGTACTTGCCTCCTCCGACCCATGAAACTCTCCCACGACGTACCACTCATCTAGTACCGTGAAACCCAAGTGCTCGAAAAACTGTCCAGCATACAGGCCCGCAGGTATCGCCTCCCGAATGCCTGTGTGGGGACCTGCATACGTGCAGAAGATCAAAGCGCTCTTCCCAGGCACTTTGGGCGCACCTGTCTTCACTCGCCCTTGGCTGCGGTAGACCCTGAACTTGGCGTCCAGAAACTCATCCATCGGTTCAGGCGGGCTCCATCGGTAGGAGGGGAAACCTATGCATACCAGGTCATAAGCATAGAAATCGACATCCCCGGCATCTTCAACTCTTTGGAGCAAAACATCCACCCTAGCCTTCTCCAAGCCTTCTTGGATGGCCCGTGCCACTTTCTCGGTGTTCAGTAGAGTCCACACATGTGGTGTATTGGTCTGCTGAACAGGCAGTGTCTTGAAGG
>CAZDDA010000283.1:0-3996 GCA_964504085.1 uncultured Thermotogae bacterium
TAGCTGCTTGAAGGCGGCGGGGGCTAACCGACTACCAGGCATGAACAGCAGCCGGTTGACTTGTCTTCGCGGCAGCATTTACACTGGTAGGAAACGATGATCAGGAAAGGAAGAGTGTGACCGCTGGAAAGCTCGGTGAGCATCTACGGGGAGAGGTTTCCTATCCTTTGATGCACATTCTGGTCAAGGAGTTGCGAGAGGGGCAAAGAATCTCTCAATGCTTCCTTGTCAGGCAGAAGTCCCAGCGGTCGACCCGCACCGGGGACCCGTACCTGGAGATTCTCCTTGCAGATCGCTCGGGGACGATCCCTGCTCGAGCATGGGCCGAGGCGGCCCGACGCTACGCCACCCAATTTGACGAAGGGGACTTCGTTTTTGCTGAAGGACGAACCGAAATGTACCGGAACGTCCTCCAACTGGTTGTGGAATCCATCCGTCGTGTTGAGATCTACGAGAAAGAGCTCGGCAAGATTCCGGGATTCGACCCGGGACTCCTTGTGCCGACCAGCGCACACAACGTGGATGAGATGTGGATGCAGATTCAGGCCCTAGTGCAGACCCTTGAACCGCCGCCGCTTCGGCAGTTGACCGCAGGGCTTCTGAATGCCAATGAGGCATCGTTTAAGGAGTTTCCCGCCGCTATCCAGTACCACCACGCGTATCTTGGAGGTCTGCTCGAACACACACTGGAGGTGGCCACCGGGGTTGCGCAATTCTCGAAAGACTATCCAGGCGTTGATCACGGCGTTGCTGTCGCCGGGGCAATTCTGCACGACATCGGCAAGGTGAAGGAGTTGGAGAACCCCGTCGCGCCCCACCACAGCTTCAGTGGTCAGCTGGTCGGCCATCTTCTGCTCGGTCGCGACATGGTCCGTGAGGAGGCGAGCAAGATCGATTGGTCGGACGAACGTCTCCCGGAGCTTCTGGAGCACGTGATTGTCTCTCATCACGGGGAGCTTGAATTCGGTTCGGCGGTCCTGCCCAAGACAGCCGAGGCAATTGTTGTCTACCATTTCGATAACCTATCGGCGAAGTTAAACATGATCCGGATGCACATTGCCAAAGATACAGAAGATGGCCCGTTCACGGATTGGCACAAGCTGTTGGCGCGCAAGTTCTTCAAGGGAAAGCTCACCACTACCTGACAGGCATCTGTCCACAACGAGTTAAACACCCTTCGTGGCGCCATCCTGTGCTCTGTGTTGTCTTTGCGATCGGTCTGTACGTTCGAGCAATGGGTCGACTGCGCCGACTTCGCGTGGATTGCACGATGCCCGTAACAATCTATAATGGTGCGGCGTTTCCAACGCCGGCAGAAGGAGCGGGTCATGCATCGAACGGACTACTGTGCCCACCTGTCTTCAAAGGACATCGGACGGTCGGTTACCCTGTGTGGCTGGGTGAAGCGGAGAAGGGACCTCGGCAGCCTCACATTCGTGGATTTGCGTGATGGCTCCGGAGTGGTCCAGCTTCTGTTTTCGGAAGACAAAGCTGCCATCAAATCCGCCCATACCCTGAATCGCGAGGACGTCATCGCGGTAAGCGGTGTCGTCGACCATCGCAGCGAAGGAAACGTCAATCCGGACATGGCGACGGGTGGGATTGAGATCCACGTTGAGGAACTGGAAATCCTCAATCGCTCGGCGACCCCACCGTTTCTCATCGAGGGGGACGGGGAGGACACGACAGAGGAAACCCGTCTTCACTACCGCTACGTCGATCTGCGGCGCGAGCGGATGCAGCGGAATCTGATGCTGCGGCACCGCATCTTCAAGACAATCCGCGACTACTTCTCCGAGAACGGCTTCTTGGAGATCGAGACTCCGTTTCTCACGAAGTCGACTCCGGAGGGCGCGCGCGATTTCCTTGTTCCAAGCAGGCTTTCGCCGGGCAGCTTCTACGCGCTTCCTCAGTCTCCGCAGTTGTTCAAGCAGCTGTTTATGATCGGCGGCATCGATCGGTACGTGCAGCTTGTCAAGTGCTTTCGCGACGAGGATCTGCGTGCCGATCGTCAGCCCGAATTCACGCAGCTCGACCTGGAAATCTCGTTTCCTCGTGGCAAGGACGAGGTGTTGGAGATCCTGGAAGGGATGCACGTGCGCGTCTTCAAGGAGGTTCTCGGCATCGAGTTGGTGTCGCCGTTCCCCCGTCTTACCCACGCCGAGGCCATTGCCCTCTACGGCACGGACAAGCCCGATCTGCGCTTTGGGATGAAGGTCCACGACATATCGGATCTTGTGGCACAAAGCGAGTTTCGTGTGTTCAGCGAAGCCGTGGCCGCCGGTGGGAAGGTGGCGGGCCTGAATGCGGTCGGCTGTGCCGGATACTCGCGCTCTGCGCTCGACAGTCTGCAAGAAGTCGCCGTCGCTGCAGGTGCCAAGGGGCTGTTGTGGATCAAAGTGCAGGAGGAACTCTCTTCTCCGCTGGCCAAATTTCTTCCTGAGCAGACGCTTGCCTCAATCGTCGAGGCGCTGGAGGCCAAACGCGGAGACCTCATTCTTCTGCTCGCCGGTGAGGGGAACGAGGACGCCCTGAGTAGGCTGAGATTGGAAGTGGCGGATAGGGAGAACCTGGCTGAGGGCGGCTGGAACTTCGTATGGGTGACCGATTTTCCCCTGTTCGGCCGCGATGAGGCGGGGAACCTCATCAGCGAGCACCACCCGTTCACCTCGCCGTGCGCGGAAGACGTAGAAAGACTTGAGGCCGACCCCCTTTCGGTCCTCTCAAACGCATACGACCTCGTGCTGAACGGGACCGAGCTTGGCAGCGGCAGCATCCGAATTCACTCCCGCAAGCTCCAAGAACGCATCTTCCGATTGCTCGGGATCTCCGAGCAAGAGGCAGGGCTTCGATTCGGGTTTTTCCTGCGTGCGCTCGACTACGGCGCGCCTCCGCACGGCGGCTTTGCCCTCGGCCTCGATCGCTTGGTAATGTTGATGGCCAATGAGACCTCGCTGCGCGACGTGATTGCGTTTCCAAAAACGGCGACCGGGCTGTGCCCGCTCACCGAGGCGCCGATGCCAGTTGACCCAGTCCAGTTGGATGAACTGGGCCTCGCGCTCGAGGAGGGTTAGTGCAAGCAGCTCGGCGCAGGCGTTCTCTGTTTGTCGGGCTGTTCGTTGTCTTTTGCGCGGTGTTGATCGTCCTCATCGGTGGACTGGACCGGGTCGAACTCCGCCCGAGTGAGCCGATCCCGGAACTCTTCTCTAGGCAGTCCGGCGCAGAGACCGCAGGGAGTGTTACCGCATGGGATCTTGGAGGCGAGCAATTCAGGTTTGCCCTGTTCGCCTTCGTTGTGGCGTGCCTTGTTTTGCTGTTCATCGGCGCGATCCTCTCACCCCGGCTTCGCCGCTCGCTCCTCATTGCCGGTGCCATCGTTGCGGTGTTGCTCCTCATCCTGATGTGGATCAAGCCGCCTGAGGAGGCCGCCTTGGAAGGAGTGGAACTCTCCGGAGTCGGTCTGCTTGCGGATACCGACGAGCACCGGGCCCGCGTTGTGATACCCGACACGACCCCACCGGATTGGGCCGTCATATTGGTCGCGGTGGGCGCGGCGGCGGCAGCGGCGCTGATCGCCGTGGTCTTTGTTGTGAAGATCTACCCGCGGCTCCGTCGCGGGCGGACAGATGGCGGTCTGCTTGAGGAACTGGCAAAACGGGCCGGCGCAGCGGTCGATCGAATACGTGACGGCGCCGACCTCGGCGACGCGGTGAGACGCTGCTACAAAGAGATGAGCGAGCTGCTCTGCGCGAGAGCGAACATATCCGATGCCGCCGTGCTCACCCCGCGCGAATTTGCAGACGCGTTGCGCACACGCGGGATGCGGAACGCGACCGTCGATCGGCTCACCGCGATCTTCGAGCAGGTGCGCTACGGAGGACGAGCCGGCGACGCATTCGCTGACGAGGCAATCGCGTGTTTGGAGGCCATCCAAACCGCTTACTCACCGACCGGTTCGCCATGAAGGCTCGACGAGGCTATTTCTTGATCGTCGCG
>CAZDDA010000284.1:0-3987 GCA_964504085.1 uncultured Thermotogae bacterium
GACTCTCCAGGCTCTCGCGTCGCAAACACGACCGACCCGTCGATGTACACCTCGACTCTGTGGTTTCCCGTTTCCATGATCTGCACCTCGGTTGTTGGTTTCGGCCCTTTGGGGAGGGCGCGTACAACCGGGCAACTGCGAGTCGTTCAGCGAGGGAGGGGATCTCAAGGAGGGCACCGACGGGCGTAGACGGAGGCTTGAGCAGGCGAACGCCGCGCAGAACTCTGTCTCGATCCGTTGGGGGAAGCCTTGAAGCGCCGATGGAGCGTCCAAGCTCATGTTGCCGGTTGGGGTTGCCTCCTGGTCTCCCTCTGCCCGGGACGTTGTGCCTTGTACCCTTGACTTGGCCTGGATCGCCTCCTCAGGAAGAAGCTCCGCGCGACGCTGGAGACATCACGGGTTTTCGAGCGGTAGGTCCCTGTAAGTGAGCGAAAGGGATCAAGCGAGTGAGCTTGATGAAGCATCGGTCCTCGGCTCCTGCGTCCACTTCCATGCCTCGGCGGTAATCTAGATGGGCAGTCGTTCACGGGATGGGTGCCCTCTTGACAGTGCTCTTGCGCATCCGTAGCCTGCAAGGAGGCTAGGTCTACGGCGTTTCTATGGAGTGATGTGCGGTGATAGGGAAGATTCAGTCTCTGACGGGCATTGGTCGGTACCGGGACTTCGTCTGGCATGAATCAGTGCCTGCGTTTTCCAGGGTGAATCTGGTCTTTGGGTACAACGGCAGTGGCAAGACTACGATATCAAACGTTCTACGCCTCTTCTCAGTTCAGGACTCGTCTCGGGCGGATGAACTGCTGGATGAGATGGCCAGCCAGCCAGACCCAAAGGCCGTCGTCGAAATCGAGGGCAAGGTCGAACAGTACTCCGCTACAGGTCGGAAGCTTGACCTCTACGCATTCAACTCCGACTTCGTGGCAGAGCATGTCTACGATGGCGGTCACTTGACGTGCAAGGCCTTCGACTCTTCAGTTGTGACAAGCGAACAGCTACAGAACCCAGTGATTCGTGATCTCGAAGACCAGATACAGTCTGCACAGGGACGACAAGGGAGAATCCAGACACGGATCGACTCGATGAACAACGAGTTCGAATCCATCAAGCGGTCTCTCTCCCAGGAACTCAACGATCGCATCAAAGGAAGCCGCTCTCCAACAATGTCGATCCCTACGGCGCCTCCTGGCAGGTCTGCATCGGACATAAGGAGAGACCTGACGGAAGCGTACTTGTCCCACGAGCGTTGCCAGAAGCAGGAACAGCTGGAGGAAGATCTGGAGTGGTTGACGAATGCCTCACTGCAACGACTCGAGCATGATCCCACTCACCTCATGCACGTTCTCACCCAAGACATCGCCTCGGAATCCCTTGCGTTCATCGAGGCGAGAGTGCAGAGCCTTCACTCTGATTCGCTGCGCCACAGCACTGCTGTGGAGTGGCTCGAAGATGGGAGCCGGTTGTTGGAGGCCGAACGCGGGAACGAGCATCCCCTCTGCCCCCTTTGCCAGTCCGACCTACAGGAAAGGATTGGCGATCTCATGCGATCCTATTCAGCGTTTGCTAGCCAGAGCTATGACGAACTCGCCCAAGAGATCGACCGGATTATTGAGGAAGCTGGCCGTGACAGAACGAGGATCTCATCGAGTCGCGACGTCGCCCGCCAACTGAGAACCCTTAGTACACGCTACGCTGAAGCAGATGAAGCCAGCCCGGAGATCCTCCCACCGAACCTGTCGGGATTGCTCACGCTTCTGGAAGCAGCTGTTGACATGGCTGAGAAGAAGCGGGTGGACATAGGAAGAACCGAGTGGGGCTTCGATGTGGCTGAACTCCGCAAGGAACTCGATGAGGCGAACGCTTGGGTCACTGAGCTTGAGAGCAGGCAATCGAGACTACAGGCTACGCTAGAGCACATCGTGGTGGATCCAGAAGCCGCCCTGCGAAGGATCAAGGACCTCATGCAAGAGTCGGCGACAGCGCAGTTCGATGAGTCACGAGACGGTTCATCCGTAGAAGAGCGCGCCAGACTGCTGTCGGAGTCTGAGGAAACAGGGCGCGAGATCAAGGATCTTGAAGCGAAGAGAATGCGGGAAGTGGCTCGCTTGAAGGATGAGTCTCGGTATGTCAATGGCTTCTTGCGAAAGCTCGGGACAGACCACTTCGATGTGGTCATTTCCAGTAGCGATTCGTCAGAGAACGTCCGCATCCAGTACGTCTCTGGCTCCACCAAGCGATCACTCCGTCACTCCCTGAGCGAGAGCGAGAAGACAGCTTTGGCGTTCGCCTACTTCCTCAGCAAGATCCAGTATGAGGTAGCGGACAACCCTCATGCGGACATGTCTGACGTGGTTATCGTCATCGATGATCCGGTTTCCAGCCTGGACGAGAATCGCCTTCATAGTACTGCCTGTCTGATTGAGGACATGTTCTCAAAGGCCGGGCAGCTGTTCGTTCTGAGCCACAACGTCGTGTTCATGAGATTCCTTAGTAACATCATCGGGAACCCACGAGAGGAAACGGACGGCGAGAAGGCTAGCTGCAGACGAGACTACTATATCTCAGATCTCACAGGATGCTTGGAGCAGCTTCCAAGCACCCTCTGGAACTACAAATCGACGTACTTCCAGAAGCTGCAGGCGCTAGTTGAGTATCGAGACGGGGAGATCTCGTACGAAGACGCGAAACGTCACCTGCCAAATTACGTGCGAACGGTGCTAGAGAGCTTCTTGAGCTTCAAGTTCTTCGTCCTTGCAAAGGGAAGCTCGAACGATAAGTACCTTGCCCCTGGTCTACGCAAGCTGGCGGGCGTCCTCCAATCACGTACGCATCTTCTCGCCGGACTCCAACCCGTGGAAGATGTGACTGCGTCCACACTCATCTCGAAACTCGATCGGATTAGGGAGATAACGGATCCACAATCCCACGGAAGCGTGCAGGACGTTGAGCATATCGACTTCATAAGCGAGTGCGAGCTGAAGAGCCTCGTGGCGGATGCTATCAATGTAATCCAGTTCTTGGACGGCATTCACCTGGAAGCGATTACTCAAGCGTAGAGAAGTCTGTTTGGCGCGTGACAAGGATCCGCCCCGGACGCTCGCCTCAGAGGTGGCCTAGACTAGCTCTGGAGATGGCCGTGACTCTTGGGCCGGCTAGGATCGAAAGGAAAGAGGATGCCTAACATCATCGACCAGATTGGGGATATGATCCAGAACGACTCGTGCTTCGCGTACACAGAAGCTGGAATCGACAGCAGTGTGTTCTCCGAAGTGGCAAACTACTACTTATCGGTGGTGTCGTACTACCAAGCTGAAGGCACGGCAGGCCTACTTGCACGTCATGTGCTCGACTACCACAAGAAAGGCGAGAGACGCCTTGAGCCAGTTCTGGGCTTCTTGACCTATGCGGAGAAAATCACCGGAAGGCGAGGCATTCGGTTCAGGAAGCACAGACTTCACTTCGTGCACCAGGTCAACGTCTTTCTCCTGGGCCTCCTAATCCACCATTCGCTCCCTGAGGTAGCGAATCACATCAAGGCAGAGATGATCAATACTACATCTCCAAAGCAGTACAAGGACAGATCCGGCGAGACAATCGAGTGGCAATACTCGGGCGATGATCCGTATGGGGAGTTTCTGTATCGCTGGCGCCTTGCTGCTCTTGGACATGATATCGGTACAGCGGTCGCAGCCTTCGGCAAACGAAGCTCGCAGATCGTGTCCAACCTGTCTGCAATGCTAGAGCATTACCAATCAGCAATCTCGGAACTCAGTGACCTGTGGGGCTTCGATGGCAAGAATCTCCTGGATGACCTTCAGGGGGTCGCCAACGACTTCCCCATCAGAGACTTCGTCCGGGAGCAGCGCCATCAGCCATACAAACGAGCTGTGTACTTCGATCACGGGATCTACGGAGCGCTCCTCTTCTTGAGGGCTATGCACGAGGAGTATTCACGCCATCAGGGTCAGTTAGTTGAGTATCGTCAGTTCATGA
>CAZDDA010000285.1:0-3979 GCA_964504085.1 uncultured Thermotogae bacterium
GGTGTCTTATCGTTCGCTCGGTCGCTTTCTCTGTATCAGGGGTTATCCATGCCACCTGCTCGCGGATGTTGGCCATCTGGAACAGGAATGGATTTAGCCCACTCTCTTCGCAGACCGTCATGAATGTCAGCTCGTGCTGTTTCGGAGAGCAAGCGCCCACCACTAGATGTGTTAGCCCGTGTTCCCTCACCTGTTCGACAAGGTATTTCTTCCCGTCCCCGGAACACAGCAATCCATATTTCTCTGCGACAGCAACACCATCCAGCGATAAAACGGCTTCCAGGACCCGATCAATGTCCACAGCGCCTGCTATATTCGGACCGCATTCACAAACGTATACGCCGATTCTCTTTTTCATGAGGCCTCAATCCGTAGATGCAAGGAGTCTCCCCACTGCTGCGCTAGCCTGAGTGATTGACCTGGCAATATCCTTGGGTCCTTGAGCACATCCTGCCAGGTAGACCCCTTGACGGCCACTGTCTACGCCTGACTGGATTCCCGATTCCGTTCCATAGAACCCTGCTTCTCCATAACGTATTCCTAGTACTTCGGCCAGTTCCGATGCTCCTTTTGCAGGTACGATTGCCGGGGCCAATATGACCATGTCCACTTCCAGTGTGTTGTCTTCACCGGACGGCGTTTGAAAGGAAATCGTTGCCGTATCGTCTTGTTGGCTGATCGCCAAATTCTGGAATCGGGTAATCTGCGCCTTGTCCTTGAGCTTCTCGTAGAATGCCTGATAGCTCTTGCCCGGGATGCACAGGTCACTGACGAACTCATATAGCTTTATTTCGGGGAGTTTGTCAGTCAGATAATGAACGAACTTGAAGCTGTACATGCAACATACCGCTGAACAGTAGCCGATGTCTTCTCGGCCTACGCAGTGTACTATCGCAGCAGAAGTGGGCTCCTTGCCACTTCTCAAAACGATCTTTCCCTCGGTTGGCCCGTTGGAGGCATACAGCCTTTCCATCTCACGTGCTGTGTACACGTTGCCGCTTTCAGTGTACTCAACGCCGGCAATCTGACTCACATCCTGCAGATCGTATCCGGTAGCCACGATAATCGCGGAGACTCGCACTTCGATCTCTTCATCCTTCTGATCAAAGTCGATTGCTTCGAACATACAAGCTTCCTGGCACAGGTTGCACTCTTCTCCCGCGAAGCGAACGCAGTTTTCTGTATCTATAGCGGGTACGTTGGGTAACGCCCCGGGACAGGAGATGTAGATGGCCTTCCGCTCTCCCAGATCTTCCTCAAACGTATTTGGCAGGCTTACTGGACACGGATCGAAGCACGCGTTGCAGCCGATGCAGGCCTCGCTGTCCACGTAGCGAGCCCTCTTAGTGATTTTTGCCGTAAAGTCACCTGCTACGCCTTGAACTTCCTTTATATCACTCAACGTTAGCAATTCAATGCGTTCATTCTGGAGAACCTCCTGCTGCATTGGAGCAGCCATGCATGTGGCACACTCCATGTTGGCAAAGACCTCTTCGCACTTGATTGCCTGTCCACCAAACAGCGGTTCCCTTTCCACCAAATACACGTTCTTTCCTGCAGCAGCTAGAGTTAGGCTGGCCTCGATTCCCGCCATCCCCGCTCCGATTACCAGTATCTGGTCAGCTACCTCAGCATTTTGTGACATCTCTTTGGCTCCCGACACGACTACACGCTTCGCCACATGGGATTCCGTCCCAGCTCCTCGATCTTCTCGGAAAACTCTCTCACAACCTTCGCGTACCGTGGGCCTTCTGAGGCGGATACCCAGGACAGCCTGATCCTTTCGCCTTCTAAACCGAGAGTGTCAAGGATCTTCCTAAGCACGGCAAACCTTCTACGTGTGTAGTAGTTCCCTTTGTCGTAGTGGCAATCGCCGGGGTGACATCCAGCTATCAACACTCCGTCTGCCCCGCGCAAAAACGCGGTCAGGACCATGACCGGATCTACCCTGCTCGAGCACATCACTTTGATCGGAGTTATTGTTGGCGGCATCTCCGACTTGCTCGCCCCAGCAAGATCTGCACCGGCATAGGAACACCAGTTGCAGAGAAATGCTACGATTCTCGGCTCAAACTCCTCGCTCATGTTGACCTGATTCCTTCTCCGCCCTTAGACCCGCTTTCTCTAGAACTGTATCTGTGCCTTATGTTGTGCGCCTTCTGTGGTGCAGAACAGCAGTGTTTTTCCGGTCTTCTTACACCAAGAAACGATATCCTGAGGGAACGATTCGCAGTCCGCTAGTACCTCCAGCATATCTCCCGGCTGCATCTCCTTTGCCTTCACCGCCAGCTTAAGAATCGGTTGGGGACACTTCAGTCCTAATGTATCTAGAGTGTGACTGGCCATTGTCTTGCTCCTCCTTCTTGTATGCATCTGGAATGAGCTCTTCCAGCTATTTACAGCTTCAGATAAACACTTCCTTTCCCGTGAGGTTTGGTCCCAGTTCCTTTATCTTCTGCGTGAATCCAGTTACTACTTCGCTGAAACGTGGCCCTTCGGAAGCTGATATCCACGAAAGTCGCAACCGTTCTGCATCCAGTCCTAACTCCTCGAACACCTTTTTTAAAAGTGCGAACTTCCGACGTGCGTGATAGTTGCCCTTCAAGTAGTGGCAATCCCCTGGATGACATCCTCCTATGAGCACCCCGTCTGCCCCACCTAGGAACGCCTTGATCACAAACAGAGGATCCACTCTGCTGGAGCACATCACCCGGATTACCCTCAGGCTGGCAGGCATCTGAAGCCTGCTCACCCCAGCAAGATCCGCGCCGGCATAGGAACACCAGTTGCAGAGGAATGCTACGATTCTCGGCTCAAACTCCTCGCTCATGTTGACCTGATTCCTTTTCCATCCCTAGGCTCGCTTCCTCTAGAACTGTATCTGCGCCTTGTGTTGTGCACCTTCTGTGGTGCAGAATAGCAGTGTTTTCCCGGTCTTCTTGCACCAAGAAACGATATCCTGAGGGAACGATTCGCAGTCCGCTAATACCTCCAGCATATCTCCCGGCTGCATCTCCTTTGCCTTCACCGCCAGCTTAAGAATCGGTTGGGGACACTTCAGTCCCAATGTGTCCAAAGTATGACTGGCCATTCTGTTCACACTCCTTATCTGTATTTGTCCCAGTTAGCCTTCTCTGTCTGTCAGGTGAAGGCTCCTTTCCAGCCTCGTTCAAGTGATTGCAGCCTCTACTGCGTCGAGCACCTGCTCGCTCTTGAAACCCTTCTGCTCCATAGCGCCGCTTGGGCAGGTTGCTGCACAGGAGCCGCAACCCTTGCAAAGGGCCTCGGTAACCTCTACTACCTGTCTACCATCAGGTTTCTCAATGACCTCTAGCGCCCCAAATTCACAAACACCCACGCAGATACCGCAGCCGCTGCAGACATCCTCATCAACGGAAGCAATGGTAGCCTCGATTGAGTATCGGTCCTTGCTAATTATCGTCGCTGCACGTGCCGCTGCTCCCATGGCCTGAGCAACGCTCTCCTCCACCAACTTGGGCGAGTGCGCCATCCCGCATAGATACACCCCATCGGTGGCGAAGTCGATCGGTCGAAGCTTCATGTGCGCTTCGAGGAAAAAGCCGTCCACGTTGAGCGGCACTTTGAGCATTTTGGCCAGTTCGTCTGCGTCGGTCGCGGGCACCAAGGCGGGGGCGAGAACCACTGCGTCGGCCTCGATCGCAAGCCGCTGTCCGAGCACAGGATCGTCTACGTCAACACGCAGCGTTTCGTCTTGGACACTCACCTCGGGCTTTGCTTCCGGGTCGTAGCGGACAAATCGGATTCCCTTCTCGCGTGCCCGCGTGTACATCTCCTCTCGCAGGCCGTAGGTTCGGATATCTCGGTAGATGATGGTTGCTTCGCTGTCTGGATGCTTTTCCTTAAACAGCAACGCATTCTTCACCGCCTGTGTACAACAGACCCGGCTGCAATACGGGTGCTCATCATTCCGACTCCCCACGCATTGGATCATGACGAC
>CAZDDA010000286.1:0-3951 GCA_964504085.1 uncultured Thermotogae bacterium
CCTTTCAAGCCTGAGGGTCGGAGTGATAAGTGGCGTGCTGAGGAACTTGTGGTGCGTCAACTTGATGGGACTAGTTTGGATGATAAGGAGGCGACTGTTTCTGCGTGGGGTCAGGACAGTGGTTTTCTTGGGGGGCGTTTTGATGTGGTGGTGTGGGATGACCTTGTTGATCGTAAGAATGTGAAGACGCAGGAGTCGAAGGATAATATTCGGGAGTGGTGGGATACGGAGGCTGAGACTCGGTTGGAGCCGGGTGGGGTGTTGTTGTTGCAGGGTCAGAGGATCGCTAACAACGACTTGTATCGTTATTGTCTTGATAAGAAGAATCTTGATGAGACTCCTAAGTATTCGCATGTGGTGTATCGGGCGCATGATGAGGAACGGTGTACGGGTGAGCATGAGGATGTGAAGCCGTGGCCTGACGGTTGCCTTCTTGACCCGTACCGGATTCCGTGGAAGATGCTGGAGCAGGTGAAGTTCCAGAACCCAAGACACTACGACCTGATATATCAGCAGCAGGAAGGCACCGATGTCGGTGGCCTCGTAGACCCGGCGTGGATTGAGGGCGGGGTCGATGCTGAGGGCTATTACGCTCCCGGCTGCCGCGACACCGAACGCGGTATCGGTGAGATACCGCCGCATTTGATTGATTCGGACGCGTGGTCGTTCCTCACAGTAGACCCGTCGCCTACGGAGTTTTGGGCGGTGATCTGGTGGTTGTATGACCCGGACACTGACCGCCGCTACATCATTAACCTGTGGCGGCAGAGAATGAACCCCGAAGATTTCCTGTCGCTGGACCTGAACACTTTCGACTGGTCTGGGCTGATCCCTCAAGTGACCCAAGAGGCGAACATGGCCGGGGTGCCTATCACGCATGTTGTGGTGGAGGTGAACGCTGCCCAGCGATGGCTGCTGTCGCAGCCGCATGTGCAGCGGTGGATGGAACAAACCGGAATGGTGTTCGTCCCCCACACGACCACGGTGAATAAGCGTGACCCGAAGTTTGGGTTTGAGTCGATTGGTGACTTGTTCCGTCAGGGCATGATTCGCATTCCCTGGCAGACACCACAGTCGCGCCTGCAAATGGGTTACTTAATTCAAGAGGCTATCTCTTATCCAGACGGTGATACGGATGATACGCTTATGTCTACTTGGTTTCAGAAACTCGCGGTGGAGAATCACTACACTCCGCGTCAGGAAGGCATGTATCGTATGAGTCGTCCAGGCTGGATGTCTACATCGCGTAGAGGAATTGCATGAAAACCGTTGAACAGATCATTGATTTGTATAAAGCGCGTGCGAAATATTATTCGCCGCTGCAATCAAAAATGCGACTCATCCAGTCCATCTACAACGGCACAATGGAAGTACCCCTACCCGACCTAGAAGAGTCATCCATGCCGTTCGCGCCGAATCTTATGGCGCAGGGCATAGACCAGATGGCAGGCCGCATCACCTCCACCAACCCGCAGATTAGTTTCTCGTCAGCGAAGCCAGGTACTCGCTCATCGGACCGCACAGCGCAAAACGCTGAGCGTGCTTTGTCAGGCTGGTGGCAGCGTGACCGCCTACCGTTAAAGATGCGGCAGCGAGGACGCCATCTGATTGCCTACGGCATGGCCCCGTGTGTTATCCGCTGGGACTGGAAAAAGAACCAACCCACGTGGCACACCCGCCACCCGCTTGAGGCGTTGCCGTCTACCGACATTATCCCCGGCCAAGTGCAACCCAACGATGTGATCTTCGCGTACCGCCGCTCCGTTGGCTGGATGCGTGCCACTGGCTACGGGGACAAAGTGGTGCAGTTGACGAACGACTACGACGTTCACCCTGACACCAGCATTCTGATGATTGAGTACGTAGACATGTATGGCACTCAGTTGGTCGCTGCCGGATACCAGACCGCTGACCCGTACATGCCGATTAGTTTGCTGGAGTCAGACGGCAGCACGCTTAAGGGCGTGCTCCTTGAGAACATCCCGAACCCGATTGGCATGGTGCCAGCGACTATTCCTATGCGTATCACACTGGATGGAGCGCAAGGACAATTCGACAACATGATCGGCATGTACTACCAACAGGCTAAACTAATGAGCCTTGAGGTGATTGCAGTTGAAAAAGGAATCTTCCCGGACACCTATCTGGTTAGTCGTCCAGGTGAGGTGGGCCGTTTCCTTGACGGACCCCATGATGGCCGCTCAGGAATGGTCAACATCGTATCTGGTGGCGACATCCGAGAAGTACAGTCCCAGCCGGGGTATCTCACTAATCCCACGATCGACAGGTTGGAACGCAATCAGCGGGTCACTGCTGGTATACCCGCAGAGTTCGGAGGAGAGTCCAGTAGCAATATCCGTACTGGGCGCAGAGGTGACGCTGTTCTTTCCGCTGTCATTGACTACCCAGTCGCGGAAGCCCAAGAAAACTTCGCGTACACGCTAGAGCAAGAAAACAAGATTGGCATGGAGTTGGCGAAGGCTTACTCCGGTGAAACAAAGACAACGATCTATGTTGGTACGGGTAACGCGGCGCGGCCTGTCACGTACACGCCTAACGACACGTTTGAGCACACGGAGCATGTTGTGTCGTATCCGGCGACGGGCAGCGACTTGAACCAGTTGATTATTGGTATTGGTCAGCGTGTTGGTTTGGGTCTTATGTCTAAGGCGACGGCAGCGAGCCTGGACCCGTATGTTGATAATCCTGAGGTTGAGAAGGATCAGATTGTTGCTGAGGGGCTGGAGCAGGCTCTTGTCGCTGGTTTGCAGCAGCAGGCAGCGAGTGGCGCTATCCCGCCGCTTGTGGTGTCTAAGGTGATGAAACTTGTCCGTGACGACAAGATGGAACTTGCTGAGGCTTTCAATAAGGTGACTGAGGAAGCGATGGCTGAACAGGAGCAGATGCAGGAGGAAATGACTCCTGACCAGTTGGCTGCTGATGCGACTATCGCTGCGATGGCTGGCCCGCAGGCAGCGGTCGCGCCACCGTCCGAGTCGCAGCAGAATCTTGGTAACTTGTTGAACACTTTGCGTAGGGGAGCGAGGGTCTAATGCCTAGGGGTCGCGGCGGTAAGCGTCAGGGAACCCCAGGCAAGGGGTACTCGAACCGGACTGATCTTATGAACAACTATGACCCAACCCAAGGCAGTCCCGCTGCCGGGGGTGTTGAGGCCATGCCGCAAGGGATGATGGGTCCTAGCCCGGATGACACGCCTAATTTGGCGACCCCCAGCCAGTACCCGGATGAGCCGATCACTGAGGGTTTGCCGATTGGTCCTGGTGGTGGGCCGCAGCGAGATACGCGGCTGGAGGAGACTCGCCAGTTGCGCAGGTATCTGCCGTTGATGGAAATGTATATCAACCGTCCAGATACTCCTGACAGTGTGAGGGCTTTGTTTCGGTACATAAGGGGCGCGTAATGGATATGTTTGTGAAGAACCTTGCGGCGTTCACTGACGCGTTGGGTATTGAGAACGCTCCGACGATTATGGAAATGTCGCTGATGCCGTGGCCGGATGACACGACTCGTGACCAGTTTATTAAGAGCCTGACTGGTTATGACATGAGCAGGAATTATTAATGGTTGATACCCCTAAGGATAGGGAGCAAGCCGCTCTTATTGAGGCGCGGCGTGATCGCGCACGCCAAATGTATGAAGGGCGAGCGATCTTTCAGCCTAACCCGTTGTATGCGCAGGATGTGTTTGAGCCTGAATCGTATTTGAGTACGAAGTACGGTGATCCTCAGTCTGCTGAACCACTTCCAAGTGGTCGTTACGCTGATCCTCGTATTCCGTCGCCGTTGAGTGCTGTTCGCGCTGAGGACATTGCCGCGTTTCGTGAGAACCCGCGCCAGTATTTTGAGGACAATGCGCAACAGTTGAACAACGAGCAGTCGTTGTTGGATAAGGGCAAGAGCATGTTTGCCCGCATTTTCGACTACCGGGACG
>CAZDDA010000287.1:0-3934 GCA_964504085.1 uncultured Thermotogae bacterium
GTAGGTTTCGAGGGTAAGCCCGGGTGGGATCGCTTGGTCAAACGCCTGCAGGTAAGGACGAAACGGAGTGGTCACCCTGCTCTTTCCGCTTGCCAACGCCTCCCGGACAACAAGGTAGGGATCGTCTTTGTAGCGTTGTTCCTGGTAGTGGGACGGGTAGAGCATCGGTGAGACTAGATCGACGCAACGCGCCATTTCCTCCAACGACTGCCCAATCGGGTCGATTCGCTTCCTGTTCCATTCCCACAGTACACGACCGAACACATCAACGGATAGATACGCGCGCCCGGAGATGAGCTGACGTGCCGCTTTCAGGAATCGATTCACGGCGGCGTAGCGGTCTTCATAGATGGGGGAAAGATCGCCTCCATCCGGAAAACGGACGTAGTCGAACTGGATCTCGTCAAAACCAACGGAGGCGACCTCTTCTGCGATCGCCAGGTTGTATTCGACTGCCAGCTCGTCGGTTGGGAAGACCCACGGACCCTGTCGGCCCAGATATGCAGCCAGCTTGGGATCGTAAAACAGCACCTGCCTCGCGATCAAGTAGCATCCGTGCTCTTTCAAGGCAGGCACAAGAGTCCTCATATCCAGTCGGGCGGATGCGGCTCCGATCATCCTCGCCAGTGGCACAGCACTGTCGTAGGTTACCTCCCCGTGCATGTTCTTCACATTGATCACGACCGCATTCAGCTTTCCTTCGTTCGTTGCGTCAAGCACCTGCTCGAGGAGACCCGGCTTGGTGAGGGCGTAAGAGGTGAGGTAGACCCCGATTCGATTGTGTGGAGAGGGCGGAGTCTGCGGAACGAGCGGGGAGCCTTGATCCGCTCCAACGCCGGCGAAAAGGACCAATAGAGTTCCCAGAACCAAGAAACGAAAGTAAGACGAACGTCTCATATGGAAAAGATACATTGTTCCGTGCCATGCACTGGGCGTATTTGTGCGCTCGGGATGGGACTTTGGGCACATTTTCAGCCGGATGGACTGCACAGCTCTACCCAACCTCCCTTCCCCAGGATCCCCAGCGCGCGGGTGGCGGTCTCAATTGAGATCCAATGCCCAAACTCCAGGCTCAGCCGAAGTGCGATCCCACGGACCGTCCGCTTGCCATCGCAAAGGTTGAGAGCCTCCAGTGTAATGGCGCCGTACGGACCGGTGAATTCCCGTTCCATGAAGCGGCGATCCTCCTTGGAGAGGGAGAGGAAAAAGGCGTAGGGAAGTGGACCCTCGAACGCCTTCCTTGGCAGAGGGCCTTCGTTATCGGCATCATATTTAGCGGCAGACCCGCCACCTGTTTTTAGAAGCGCATCGCGAGCCGCTGTGAGCGCTTGTCGAAGTCCTGACTCATCCCATGGTATCGATGCATCATCCAGAAGTCGCTTGAAGCTTGCCAGCCGCTGCTCCTCCAGCGTGAGTGCTAGGCCAAGGAATTCCTCAATCGATGCCTCCTTCATCCCCAGCGAAAGCTCGAAGCTGCGCTGGATTGCGGTGAGGCTGTAGCGTAGAAGCCAACCGGCCAGCCGATCGGTTTCCCTGGAAAGTGTGCCCGGAAGCAGAGCGAGTGTTGCAGCCAGCACGCCAACACGCTTGAGCTCGGTGGGATCGACCATGTCCACGTCATCGAGGTGTGTGTGATGGAGGGGGTCGCCGTGACCGAACATGACTGCAGGAACACCGAACAGCGGATCGGAAAAGACAACGTGGTCGCTCCCCCCACTCGGTGGATCAAGCCGCCATTGCATGGTCCGACGCGTTCCGCGCGGCGCAATTGTGTTCGGATCATCTTCGATCCGTTCGAGGAGCGGCTCAAACCAAGCGTTTAGTACAGACGGGGTTGATCCCGGCGCGCGCGAAACCCGAAACGGCTCTCCAAGCCGTTCGGGAGATTGACCGACCATGTCCAGGTTGAGAACAAATAGGGTGTTCTCGACCTGTTGTCGATGGAGAGCGACCCAAGGAAGGGTCCCATAGAACTCGGGAACCCACAGGAGGCGGATCGACCGGTCGAGCTTCAACTTCCCCTTCTTGGCAAGCTGGGCAAGCGTTCGGGCAATCTCCAGAAGAAGAGCACTTCCCGAGGCGTTGTCGTTTGCCGATGGAGTGGGATGGCAAAGATGTGAAATCAACAGGATCTCTTTTGCTTGAGGACAGTGCCCGGGGATTCGCGCTTCCAAAACACGAAGGTTGCCGGGGCCTAGATCGGCGTCGATTGAGCCGGCGAGACGGACCGGGCCGTCTCGTAGCGCGGCAAGGAGGGTGTCAGCCTGGCGACGGGATATGGAGAAGCCAAGCGGCGTCTGCTCAATTTGGGAGGCCTGTGGCCAGAATCCGGCGTACTGGACGAGATCGGGCCATTCCCCGGCTCTCTTTGCAGTGGGATAGAGAATGATGCCGATTGCACCGTGATCCACTGCAAGAGGTGCAACCTCCTGCGGTTTTCCCGTAACCAACACGTACTTGCCTATCACATCCTTTCCGGCGTAGTCCGCCAAACAGGTCCCTTCTCCCACATCAATCGCTTCTGCCTCGGCGGTTCCACCACGGGAATGAGCGATTACCCCTTGCGAGATCTCATCGAACCGCACTAGAGACTGCTCCTTCGGAGAAAGCTGGCGCAGGAATCCACTGCGTACGCTCCAACCAAGCGGTGCGGCCCATGAGTAGGTCTTTGTCTTCCCATCAGCGGGGTAGGTGTGAACGGTACACGGGATGTGCCATCGCTCAAGGACCTCCTTGATCTCGTTCACGGCATCATCAAAACCGGGGGAGCCCTGGATGCGATGATGTGCGGCGATCCGGGCAACGTTCTGCTTGGCAAGAGCCCCAGAGAGCTCACGCGATACCTCAGTGAGAATCTGCTCGAGCGTCATGTAAGACCTCCCTTGGTAGAGCAACTCTATCCAATCTCAAGAGTTTCGTGGCCTGCCTGGATACCTCAACCGGGCGTCGAAGTCGGATTGTGACCCCGGGTACGCACTACTATAATTGAAAAAATGGTGTTGTTCATCTCCGGGCGAAGTACGCATCATGGATATCAAAAGGAGTCGATGACATGAAAAAAAGAACACCTGTGCTTCTCGCTTTAATATGGGTGGGGTTCTGCTTTGCTGTCGGCGCATCTGCAAGCAACTCGCACGATCCGATTAGTATCCTCGGCAACAGCGATTTTACCGTCGAGAACGGCGTTGTCGCAGGAAGCGGAACAGCAGAGGATCCCTATCTCATCGCCGGCTGGGAAATAGACATCCCAGAGGACACGCGATACGGAATCAAAGTGGAGAATACCACTGCCCACTTTATCATACGTGGGGTGATCCTTCGTGATGCAGGGGATCTCCAGGGAGCGGCAATCCGCCTCGGGTTTGTTTCCTTTGCCACGATCGAGGACACCACGATTGCCAACTCGATCAATGGAATCGAGATGACTTCCTGTACTGACGCGACGCTGCGTCGCAACGTCCTCTACGTCACAGGTCAAGGACTGCGGGTTGCAGGAGAGTCAGCCGAAGAGTACCGGCATGTCATCCATGAGACCAATCTTCTGAATGACTATCCGATCAACTATCTGTATGACGAAGACGGGGAAACCATAAGCGGGCTTCGGTCAAACAACCTGTACGTAGCGGCTAGCCGGAACTTGATCATCACTGAGAACGAGATCAGCGATGGGGATGGAATCCACCTGGCCTTTGTTGAGGATTCACAAGTCACCAACAACAAAGCATACCGTTCTCGTCCCGTGCTCACTGAAAATGGCATCAGCCTGTCCAACTGTACCGGCAACTCGATACACGGTAACGAATTGGCCAACAACGCTCGTGCAGGAATCTATCTGTGGCTGTGTTCGGACAACGATCTCACTGAAAATCAGTTGTTGGCAAACGACTACGGCGTGATCTTGGCTGCGTCCGATAACAACCGCGTTACCGGAAAC
>CAZDDA010000288.1:0-3905 GCA_964504085.1 uncultured Thermotogae bacterium
GTGACCTTCACCATCTTGTCGACGATCGGGATGATGAGGAAGATCCCCGGTCCCTTGGCACCGACGAGCCGCCCGAGACGGAAGATCACCCCGCGCTCGTACTCCCGCACGATGCGAATGGCGTTCATCAAGAAAAGCACGATTAACGCGACGATTGCCCCAATAGTTATCGCCATTTTCGTATTCCCTCCTTGTCTGTGTTTCTTCTTCGCCGATCATAGAGGCGGGGCAAACGAATGTCAATCGTTTACTGAAATTGGAATGGCGATAGAATACCGGACGGCAAAAGGAGGAAGCATGAACAAACGAGTACTGATTGCAGGAAATTGGAAGATGAACAAGACCCCGGCTGAAACAGAGGAATTCATATCGCTGTTCACGGGGTTGTTGAAGTTGCGAACTCGGAACAGGTCGGAGGGCGTGGAAACACGCGAAAGAGAAACCCCGCGGAGGGATAGCCTCATAGTAGACTCCAAAGGTGTCAACCGCCTTGCGCGGGAATGTGATGATCCGGAAGTCCTCCTTTTGCCACCCTTTACCAGTTTGGACGGTGCTGGAAAACTCTTAGCCAACACTCCAATCGGCCTCGGAGCTCAGAATGTTTATTTCGAGGAAGCCGGCGCGTTTACCGGCGAGATCTCCGCGGAGATGCTTCGTTCCTGTGGATGCCGCTACGCCCTCGTCGGACACTCCGAGCGTCGAACGCTGTTCCGCGAGGATGATCCCCTGGTCAATCGAAAGCTGAGTGCGGCCCTCGCCGCTGGGCTTCACCCAATCCTGTGTGTGGGCGAGACACTCGAGGAGCACCGGCAGGGTCGAGTGGAGGAGCGAATCACCTCTCAACTTATTGCTGATCTTGGCGCTGTCGATGCAGAAGAGATGGCCTCTATTGTGATCGCCTACGAGCCGATTTGGGCGATCGGCACGGGCGAGACCGCCAGCCCGGAGGAAGCGGAGGAGACCATTTGCTTGATCCGCGGGTGGATCGCTGATACCTACGATGAGCGCAGAGCAGCCGCGGTGCGCGTCCTGTACGGAGGAAGTGTGAACCCGGAGAACACCGCTTCCCTCATTGCTCAGTCCGACATAGATGGCGTTCTCGTTGGAGGGGCGTCACTCGATCCGGATTCTTTCGCTCGGATCGTCACTGCTGCTTGCTCCGACCGCTGGGTTTGACAAGAGGGTGTCATCCGGGTACGGTCCAACGCAACATGAAGATCCTCCGAACGATCCCAAACCAAATCACCGTTGCCCGGATTGCTTGTGTGCCGTTGTTTATGTATCTCGTTCTCTCCCAGACAAAGATCGGAACAATCCTTGCCATCATCATGTTCTTCCTGGCAGCCCTCTCCGACGCTGTTGACGGCTATCTAGCACGAAGCCTCAACCAAACCTCGGATTTCGGCAGGTTTGCCGATCCAATCGCTGATAAGCTCCTCGTGGTGGGGGCACTGATTTCGTTTGTCCAATTGGGAGAATTGACTGCCGCACCGGTGATGGTGATCGTGGCACGCGAGTTCCTTGTCACGGGCTTGCGCATCCTTGCCGTGGCCGAGGGGGAGATGATCTCGGCGAGTCTACTTGGAAAGTTGAAGACACTCTCCCACATTGGGCTGGTACTGGCCGTGCTGATCACCCGTTCTTTTCAGTTGGGACCGGCCGGAGAGACCGCCCAGAATACCTGTCTATATCTGGCGATCGCCCTTGCCCTCATCTCTGGGGTAGACTACTTCTACCGCTCACGCCGGCTCTTTGTCTGATCGTAGAACCCTTTGTCCGGCAAATAGGTAACAAATCCTCCCCAACGTCTTGACCCCGAATACCAAAACAGCCGCCGACATTTGTGATCCTTGAGGAAAAGAGGGTCAACGCATGATGTGGAAAGCGGCAAAGGCTTGTTCAATCCTTTCTTTCGGTCTTCTACTCTGTCTCATCGTGGCCGCCGTTGCCAGCGGTGAGTCGTTGACGGTTGGGCAACAAGCAACCCCTGATCCTATCGCCCGCGGTGAGATTCTCACCTTTGCCGTTGCAATAGCCAATACCGGTGCGGCTGCCTTGACCGATCTGATCTTCCAAGATCCGCTGCCCACGGGAATAGACCAGCTAAACGCGGAGGTCAGGCTGAATGGAGGAGGCCGGATGGCCTACCCGGCAAACGGAATCATCCTCTTGGGAACGATCGGCGGTGGAAACGCCGTAAGTGTGGAGATTCAGGCACGAGTCGAGCATTCCGCTCCCGGCAGGATCACGAACACCGTCGCTGTGTCGGACAATTCGGGACCGCTGGCGAGCTTGGCCCTTGTAGTCAATGTGCTCCCCACAGTTGACGCGGGAGCGGACAAGATGATCGGACCAAGCGGGGATGTCATGCTTGCTGACGCCTCGGCAGGAGACGGAGGCGGTGGGATCGCTTCGTACTCATGGAGCGACAGCGGCGGAGGGGGGAGGTTCGACGATCACAACGCACTCCACACGACCTACACCGCGCCGGGCTCAAGTGGGGTCGTCACCCTGACTCTGACGGTTGCCGACCACCAGGGCGGGCAGGCGAGCGACTCGTTGCGACTGAGGGTGAACTCCTATCCAACAGCCCACGCTGGTTCGGATCGGGTGGTAGACGAGGGGGCTTCTGTCTCTCTCAGCGATGCTACCGCGAGCGACAACGACGGCTGGATTGCTTCGATGCAGTGGAACGATCACGGTGTCGGCGGGCACTTCAGCGATCCGACTGCCCTTCATCCAACGTATACAGTGCCAATGACTGGGGTCTGCGGGGGGGAAGATCTAACTCTAACCCTTACTGTAACCGACAATTGGGGGGCACAGGCAAGCGATTCGCTCACTGTCAGCGTGACCAACGATAACATCTCCCCTGTTGTCAACGCGGGGGCCGACCAAACGGCTGCGGTTGAAGCAACCGTAACCCTTGACGGCAGCGCAAACGACCCCGACGGGTTGATCTCCGACTACACTTGGCAGCAACTCAGCGGTCCTTTGGTGGCGCTGAATCAACACGACCCGCTCCGACCACGCTTTGTCGCACCGGCCGCCGCTATCAGCACGGACCTCCGGTTTCGACTGACAGTGACCGACAATTGTGGGGCAACAGCCGCCGATGAGACAACAGTGACGGTTGCACCGGCCGAACCAGCCGGTGCAGCAAAGATTTCCTTATCAAAGACGGCAGATCGGGCCAGTGCCTGGCCGGGGGAAGTCGTAACCTACACATACACCGTAACGAATGCCGGAGAGGTAACGCTGATTGCGATAGAGCTAGTGGATGACAGGCTCGGAGCTGTTCCGCTTGACCGGGATCGTCTCGCCGCCGGCGAAACGACAACCGCGACCGCTGTTGCCACAGTCGCGGAATCCGATCTCCCCGGACCGCTGGTGAACACGGCAACGGTAGCCGCACAGGATGAGATCGGAACACCTGTCGGCGCGGTCGCCACGGCATCCGTGCAGCTCTCAGACCCCTCCACGGAACGCTCATCTATCGAGGTCCGCAAGGAGGCGCATGATGCCCGAGGCTTTCCCTTGTCATCCCTTTCTCCGCTTGCGCGGGGAGACACAATCACCTACGTATTCACGGTGACCAACACCGGCAAGACGAATCTTAACGATATCGTCGCCGTAGACGATCTTTTGGGCGCTGTTCCGCTCAGCCGCAGTACCCTTGGTCCGTGGGAGAACACGCGCGGCACATTGGAAAAGTCGATACAGGAAAGCGATCTTCCCGGCCCCCTTAAGAACACAGTGGTAGCTACTGCCATCACTCCTACTGGACAAACGGTCACCGACAGCTCCACTCTCAGTCTGCTCGGTTTGTCCGGACAGACCAGGCTGGAACTGTCAATGGAGGCCAACACGGATCGGATCACTGTCGATGGTACAATCGTTTTCAC
>CAZDDA010000289.1:0-3895 GCA_964504085.1 uncultured Thermotogae bacterium
ATTGAGCCTGAATGACCATGAGATTACAATGAAATGTATGGTGCACGAGCTCTTTAGAAAAACCGTGAAGCACCTGACTATCGCATGCACCGGAGCGGCCCTGGACCCCGGCTCCGGGGCGGGGCCCCGGGGACAGCTTAGGGGACGTAGTGTACGTTTGGGGGTTTTGGGGGACGTAGTTAGCTCATGGAGCTAGTAGGGGTCAGCCACCGTTTTTGGTGAGGGATATTGGATCGACGCCGAACCCGGGAGAGCCTTCCGGGACGTAGTGTACGTTTTCAGCTTATTGCGCGTTTTCCCGGCACGATCGATCTAGGGTATTCCGGGGACAGGATACTAATAAGACACTTTCGTGATAAACGTGCGGAGCCGTTCGTGCTGCGGGAGTTCGGCCGGGCAGCGTATGTGCTGGCGTATTGCGAGGGACCCGGAGACACGTTCGAAATCGGTATCCTGTCCCCCGGAATCACGCTGGAATCACGAACGGTCCGTGATAGCCCCGACGGTCCGTTCTGAAACACGAGATGCCGCTTTCGGGGTTTTTCAACAGCCCCTCTGTCCCCAGAAGTGTAGTGATTTCCATAATGACTTAGTTTTTTCATGTGGTACAATGTCGTCAAAAGGAATCTTGATTATAGCAGGTGATCCGTTGACATGGCTCTCGGGGTCTGGTAAGATGCTGCTATCAGTGCTCCTGGTGGGGTACCGACATGCTTCGCACTCATCGCAGAGTCGAGTGGGAAGTAGCCGCCAACAGGTTCGGAAAGTCACTGCTTTGCTCGTAATCGATATGCCTACAGTCCAACGTAAGAAATGTGTGTAAGGTGTTCTTGCGCTATCAGGTCAGCGGGGCACGGCGGCGGTCTGAGCTGATTCCCTGCAAGCTCTTGAAGGAGAGCAGATGAACGGAAGCACTGGTAGGTTCGTCAGTCTTCTCAGCAAGGATGGCGTTGGCAAGAGAGTCCTCGGCTCCCTCAGGGGTGCGGGCACGAAGTCCCCGCTGGCCTATGCAGCCAAGATTCTGAGAGCAGACATCGACCAAGCCAACGATCTTGATCACGCATTTCGTGTCTTCAAGTATTCTCGAGATCTCATGCGGGTTGCCAATGAGCCCTGCAGCGCGATCGACACACTGGTTCTCTTTTATGCATCGTTGCTGCATGACCTCGCGAAGAGCAAGAATCCGCATGTGCAAGAGGATATTGCCCGTTGCCTTAAGTCGTCATGCCCCGTCTTCGAGGCGCAAGAGAGCGACCATGGCATCCGCTCTGCTCACTATATTAAACATCGCTGCGACGAGAATGCCCTTGCGCTTTACGGGCTCAAGGAGCCCGGCCGAGTTATGCTCTACAACATCGTGGCATTTCACTCGTGCGGCCGGCTGAATGACTGGTTCGGCAACGGGTCCGAAGGCCGTTCAAGACAGGAGGTTCTCCTCTGCCTCCTGTTTAGGTTGGCAGATATCGCTGACGGTGCCCACTACCGTGTGGAGGCTGCCAGCACGGTGGACCAGAAGAAACTGGCGCCGAAAGTGAAGGCCCGCAGCCAAGTCTCTGACGTCCTCATTCGCCATAACCACGTGGTATGGCGTATCAAGAAGAAGACACCGCAAGTGGAAGTTGCTGCTGAGATGGAGAACCAACGTCTATCGCAGATGGCAGTTTTGCTCCAAGCCTATGGTTTGCCCTCCCAGATTGTGCTTGAGAAGGGCGGGAAGCTAATCACAAGTGTCAGGACTCTTGTGTCCGATGAGAGTTTGAGCTCCGCAGGGCTTCGCCTGGGCCACAACCATCGGGCCGGACCTATTGTGCTCTCAGGCGAGAACCTGCCGGATCTTTACGAGCAAATCGTTGAAGCGTTTCACGGTGTCGCCGTTGCTGGAGTGCCCAGTGCTAAGGATTACGTGGGACCTCTGGTTCTCGAGGTCAGGAATACTGTCCACGACGATGTCAGGGCAACTAAGATTCGCAGCGAGGTTGGGATAGATATCGAGAAGGTCCTCACATACGCGAAGCAATGGCTTGCGTCGGACCCGGGTGCTGCGAGAAATTTCTACTTCGGGTATACCCATGGCCAGAGAATCCGCAACTATCGGTATCCCGTGCTCGAGGAATTGTACCAGAAGCCGGCGGAGTGGTCTGGCAGCGTAAATCAGTACGAGCATCTGTTGAAGGTACTGCGTGGGGAGAAACAGAATGCCCGACGCGCCTACTGCACGGTGCCCAATCCTCTAATTGGCAGTCTGGGTTCCAAGATCCGTGATTCAGGGCAGCTGCCTCCGTCTCTCATAGCCATCCATTTCCGAATTGAACCCTGTAATCGGCTATCCGGATTCGCCTTGCTGCGTTCTCAAGAGCTGAGTGTCTTCTCAGTTCTGAACTACTTGGAGGTTAAGAGCCTGGCGAGGAATCTGCTCAAGGATCTGAGAAAGAAGATGAAGCTGAAACCCGGCCGGGTCGTGCTGATGTCTTCCCTTGCCTACTTCGATCCGAGCAGCGTCCTTTTGGACAAGCCTGCGGTTTGCACTGTAGGGAAAGCTATTCTAGAACATTACGCAACTAAGATCAACGAGGCGGCTACCCGCCACAAGTTTGCTGATCTGGTGAGGGAGTATGCCAGTCGAAACTACTTGGAGATTGAGGTGGATTGGGCCAAGGAATTTGCCGTTAGTCTACCAAGCGAACACTCCAACCTCAAGAAGGCCAGCGAGAATCTCGTGAAGGGCCTGCGATCGTTGGCGGAGAAACGAGACAAGGGCAAGATCACGGGGAACTCTGCGTTGGAGAAAAAGAGGGCCCTCGTGGATACGTTCCTGCAGAAGCTGGAGGGCACGAACAGTTGAAATCTGCCGAGATCTCTTTGGATGTTACTTACGACTGCCCGTTCGATTGCCCCTTCTGTTCCTCGCGCGAAGGTGCAGCCCCTATGCGCATGAGCGCGGGAGTGGCATCCAGCTGTGCAGAATTCATGCAGAATCTGCGTTCACTTAGAGGTAGCAATGTCGAGATAGCGATCACGGGCGGTGAACCGCTCGGTTTTCGGGATCTGAATGCATATCTGAGAGCTTGGAGCAAGCATGTTTCGGAGGCCATCCTGTGCACGACTTGTGGGCTGGACATGCTGCCAAGCCAATGGAGCGCCCTAGCGGGGGCCGGCCTCAGCACAGTGCGGATGAGTCTCCACTGTGTGTCGGCCCATTCTTGCTTGGAGATTTTTGGCAACGCCTACTGTCCTGGAATCGTCGAGGCTAATGTCGATCGCTTGACAAAGGCCGGTATTGCCCTGGATGTGAATTTCCTACTGACAACACCAACAGCATCTCATTTCCAGGAAGTACTTGAGTTCTGTGTCCAGAAGCCGGTTCGTAGCATTCGAGTCCTTGGGCTCTCGCGACAGGGCAGAGCTCCGCTGAACTGGACTCAGCTAAACATGCCACCACAGGTTCAGGTCGAAGTGGCTCAGAGAATTCGAGCACAGTGTGCCCAAGTTGGACTCCCCGTCGAGTTCTCAGGGTTGATGTCAGTTAGCCCCTGCACTCATTCGGACAACGACAGTGCCTGTCTGGGAGGTTCGAGCTTCTTCCATATCAACACGAATGGTGACATCTATCCTTGCCCTTCGGTCAAGTCTCTCCCCGAGTTCAGAATCGCCAGTGTCATGGATTCGTCAGCGGAACGACTTCTCAAGTCTCCAGCGGGACCCCGCGAGTGCGTCGTGGTCGCTCCTGAATCTCTGTGTACAGCCAGCCACGTGTAGTCCTGAGGGAACAGAGGTCAGCCACCGTTTTCGGAGCCCGGCGGCGTTGACCCTCCTTCGGCAAGATCAGGACAGGCTTCGACGGGCCGCCGCTGAATCCCGCGGCCGCTCAGGGCGAACGGAGCCGCGTTCGCAGCCG
>CAZDDA010000290.1:0-3889 GCA_964504085.1 uncultured Thermotogae bacterium
GCGGGCTGCAGGTTCTCGTGGAAGAGATTCCCTCCTCCCGTTGCGTCAGTGTGGGTGTCTGGATCAAGGTGGGCAGCCGTGATGACCCTCCTTCTCGCAAGGGTTTGGCACACTTTCTGGAGCATTTGTTGTTTAAGGGAACAGCCACGCGGGACGCAGCACGGATTGCGCGTGAGATCGACGCGATCGGCGGACATCTGAACGGCGCCACCGGAAAGGAATCCAGCTTTTACTATGCGGAAGTCCCTGCAGATGGTCTTCCTGTAGCCATTGAGATCTTGGCCGATTTGGTACAACACCCCACGTTTGAGTCACAGGAACTCGAGCGGGAGAGGGGCGTGGTACTCGAGGAAATCCGTGGTCGTGACGACGATCCGGAGCAGGTCGCCTTTGACTTGTTTATCGCTGGTCTGTGGGAGAAAGACCACCCGCTTACGTGGCCGGTCTTGGGAGCCAGAAAGACGATTGAGGATGTACTCCGAGAAGAGGTTGTGCAGCACCATCGTGCCTTCTATCGGCCGGAAAACATGGTTCTTGTTGCCTGTGGAGCGGTCAAAGCGAGATCACTCATTGAGCAGGTCGAGCGGTTGTTCGACGATTCGGCCCACCCTTCTTCCCGACTGGCGCAAGTTGCCCCCCGGATGCAAAGTGGTTGTGCCGTCTATGAGCGAGACACAGGACAGACCCATCTCTACGTTGGACTCCCGGGAACTGCGGGAGACGACGAGGACCGTATTCCTCTTGAGGTTGTGAACACCGTGCTCGGAGACGGGATGAGTTCGCGACTATTCCGGATCGTCCGAGAAGAGCGAGGGTTGGCATACGTCATCACAAGCTCGGTCTCCCACTACTCGGATGTTGGCTCCTGGATTGTCTATGCCGGTATTTCCCCGGAAAACGCAGCTGAGGTGATCAGTATTACACGTAACGAGATCGCTTGTCTTAAGCGAGATGGGGCGATCCGGCCCGATGAACTTTCGTTGGCCAAGGCCAAGTTGCGGGGAAACCTTGTGTTGAGTCTTGAAACGGACGGAAACCGCATGGCCCGGCTGGGAAGCGCTGCTGTGACGGGGCGGGAGATCCTTTCACCGGATGAGTTGGTCCACCGCTTGGAGGCGGTCTCTTCCGAGGATGTTGCTCGGGTCATTGCACGGTTTGCGCGTTCTGAGGCGTTGAATCTGGCCGTGATTGGCTCACATACGGGTGATATTGAGGGAATCTGAAAATTCAGCTAGAATCTTGCTGCCATGCCGATATCGAGTGCCATCTACCCGGGAAGTTTCGATCCAATCACTTATGGCCACATTGACATCCTGCGCCGGGCAAAGAAGCTGTTCACTCGTCTTGTGGTAGCGATCGTGGCCAACCCGAGCAAGGTACCTTTGTTCTCCGTTTCCGAACGGGTTGAGATTACGAAGGAAGCAGTGGCCGAAGAGAAGATCTGCGGAGTGGAAGTCATCAGCTACGATGGCCTGTTGATCGATTGCGCCAACGCCTTTGCCGTCGAGGCGATTGTACGGGGACTGCGTGCGAACTCAGACTTTGACTACGAATTCCAAATGGCGCTCACCAACCGGGATCTCGACGCAAAGATCGAAACGGTGTTCTTCATGACGGCTGGCAAGTACAGCTTTCTGTCCTCCTCAATCGTCAAGGAGGTCAAGCATTACGGTGGGGACGTCAGCACGTTTGTCCCCAAGGGCGTTGAAGAGGCCCTAGCGCGCAAGTTCGCAAGCCAGGCATAAGCCTTTTTGTGACCAGTTTTGTTTGTTCGGTCGAAGGCAGGCTTGGTCACTCAGGCCTACTCGATGAACAGGGCGATTGTCAGTTCAGGTGTTTCTTGCCTTCAGGTCATCGTGATCCTTCAAGTGGTGGCCATATTGTTGACACACTACGGCTACATCCTCCACCATACTGTTTCGCTGGAGGAACAACAACCGGGACAAGAAAGGAGGTAGACACCATGCCTCGTTTGGTGAGAGTCTGTGCTGGCGTCGTGCTGAGTATGACAATTCTGGCAGGTTTCCCAGTGTGTGCGCACAAGCCGCTGTCGTTCGAGGGTGCGTACGGGGACGCGGACGAGGCCCTCTACGTGGAGCGGATCGGTGTCTCGCAGGTGATCTACTACGAGCTCACAGTTAAGGAGCAACAACTATGGCTGGCCTTCGACAAGGAAGCGGAGCAAGATCTCTATCTGTCTTTGGGCGTCCCGGTCATCGAGCGGCTCACGGGTTTCCGTCCGGCGGTGGCGGTGCTCGGTCCGGGTCTGCCTGCAGTGGCACTGCCGTTTGGGGTACCGGAAGGCGTCGGCGGGTTGGTCTTTGAGACGGGCACAGTCGCTTCACCGGAGGAGTTCCACGAACCGCTCACCGGCACCGATTCGTGGGTGCTGTTCGAAGAGGCGATCGCGCTGCCCGGATCAGGGAGGCACTACGTAGCGGTTTACTCCCCGTCGGGCGAGCCGGGGAAGCTGTGGGTGGCGATCGGCCAACGCGAGGCCTTCGGAGTTCGCGATGTGCTCGAACTTCCTGCGACCATTCGCCGAGTTCGAGCGTTCCACGAGGTCGCCGGACAACCTCGCTGGCTGAGGGTTTCTGCAGGGATCGGTTTGACTCTTGTCGGCCTGGTCTTCGTATGGCTGTTCATGCGCTGAAGAGGATTTTGGCTTGCGGACGATCACGTGCTCTTTGAGAACCCGCCGGTGTACGAACGGGCAAACAGCGCAAGGCGTCCTAGGCGTGGTTCTCCGACGACCGGTCTGTTGCGGCAAATTGCAAGTCATGCAGCGCGGCATACAACCCGTTGAGGGTAAGCAGGGCCTGGTGTGTCCCCTGCTCGACGAGCCTCCCCTTGTGAAGGACGATGATCCTGTCCGCCTCTCGGATGGTGGACAGACGGTGGGCGATGACAATCGAGGTCCGCCCTTCCATGATCTTGTGCAGTGAGCGTTGTACGAGATCCTCGGTATGTGAATCGATGCTCGCCGTTGCCTCGTCCAGGACGAGGACCCGCGGTTTGAACGCCACTGCGCGCGCAAACGACAGCAGCTGTCGTTCGCCGACTGAGAGGGTCACGCCGCGCTCCTTGACCTCGGTTCGGTAGCCGTCGGGAAGTGCCTCGACGAAATCAGCGTTGACGAAGCGGGCCGCTTCAATCGCGTGCTCCTCCTCGATGTCCTCGTGCAGTCGGATGTTGTCCATGATGTCCCCGGCGAACAGGAACACGTCCTGTAGCACCACGGCCATGGCCGAACGAAGCATTTCCAGCTCCAGTGCGTCGATTGGAACGCCATCAAGCAGGATCTGCCCCTTTTGAATCGGGTACATCCGAAGCAGCAATCGGATGATCGTCGTCTTCCCCGAGCCGGTCGGGCCGACGATCGCCACGCGCTCCCCCGGCGCCGCCTTGAACGTAACCCCCTTGAGGACCCATTCGTCCTCGTTGTAAGCGAACCACACATCGCGGAACTCGATCTCGCCGCGCACGGCTTCGAGGATTCGGCCGCCTCCCCGGTCCTCTTCCGTTTCGTCCAGAAGGAGGAAGATCCGCTCCGAGGAAGCCATTGCCGCCTGAAGGACGTTGTACCCCTCCGAGAGACGGAGGATCGGTTCGAACAACATCCTCACGTACTGGATGAATGCCACCAATGCCCCCAGAGACAGGCTGGCCCGAAGGACGTTGTGCCCGCCGTACCACACCACCACCGCCACGGCGAACCAACTCAAGAAGCTCATCAGAGGGCGAAAGACGGCGAAGGTCAGAAGCTGCCGCACGTCGGCGTTGTACTTTTGGGTATTGATGCCGCTGAATCGTTCGTTCGCCTTGTGCTCCTGGACGAAGATCTGAATGATCCGCATTCCGGAGATGCTCTCCTGGAGATAGGCATTGA
>CAZDDA010000291.1:0-3880 GCA_964504085.1 uncultured Thermotogae bacterium
TTCGACAAGCCAATCTGCGATCAGGTTCACTGCATCTTGGGTGACCTCGTGGAGCGGGTGCGGACTGAGGTCTTCGAGTATCTCGCTACGACGACATTGGAGGATGCCTCGAAGGGGTAAGGAGGAAACATGTTCTGCTATCAATGTGAACAGACCAAGAACGGAACGGGGTGCACAGCCTATGGCGTATGCGGCAAGGATCCAACAAGCGCTGCGCTGCAGGATCTGATCGTCTACGTAACGAAGGGTGTCGCGATGTGGGGGCACCGAGCGCGAGAACTTGGCGCGAAGGACTCGGATGTGGATCGCTTCGTCGTGGAAGCTCTGTTCACGACGATTACCAACGTCGACTTCGATCCCGAGAGGCTGGAATCGCTTCTCCGCAAGGGAGTTGCGCTTCGGGATCGAGCGCGTTCCCTCTATGAGAAAGCAGCCAAGGCCCGGGGCGAACCGCCTGAGGCGCTTAGTGGACCAGCCACATGGACTCCTGCCCCAGATCTCGAAGGGCTACTCAAGCAGCAAGAGGAGCTGGGCGTCGAGGCTAGACGCAGAGCCCTTGGGGACGATGTTGTCGGCCTCCAGGAACTCCTAACCTACGGCCTCAAAGGGGCAGCTGCCTATGTTGATCATGCCCTGATCCTAGGCGTTCAGGATGAAAGTGTCTGGGCCTTCTTCCACGAAGCGCTCGACTTCCTTGCGGACCAGCCGACGGACGTGGATGCCCTCACCGAAATGTGTCTCCGCTGCGGTGAGGTGAACTACCGCGTGATGGAAATCCTTGACGAAGCGAACACCGGGGCCTATGGATCTCCTGTGCCGACGTCCGTTCGCATCGAGCCCGTCGCGGGCAAGGCCATTCTCGTCTCTGGCCATGACCTGAAGGACCTGCATGACCTTCTCGTTCAGACAGAGGGGAAGGGCATCAACGTCTATACGCACGGAGAGATGCTCCCCGCCCACGGCTATCCAGAGCTCAATCGGTTCGAGCATCTGGTCGGTAACTACGGTGGCGCTTGGCAAGACCAGCAGAAGGAATTTGACGCATTCCCGGGTGCGATTCTGATGACGACCAACTGCATCCAGAAGCCGCGGGACACGTACAAGGGACGGATTTTCACCACCGGACTTGTCGCATGGCCTGGCGTGACACACGTCGAAGGCCCCGACTTCTCCCCGGTCATCGAAGCTGCCCTTGAAGCAGAAGGCTTCTCTGAGGATGGCCCCGACAGAAGCATCATGGTTGGGTTCGCCCGAGACGCCGTAATGGGGGTTGCCGGGAAGGTCATCGATGCTGTCAAGGCCGGCAAGATCAGGCACTTCTTCCTGATTGGGGGCTGCGATGGAGCGAAGCCGGGTCGCAACTACTACACCGAGCTCGCGCAGGCCGTCCCAGATGATTGCGTCATTCTGACGCTCGCGTGCGGGAAGTACCGCTTCAACAAGCTTGAGTTCGGCGACATCGACGGCATCCCACGGCTGCTCGACATCGGCCAGTGCAATGATGCCTACTCCGCGATTCGCATCGCGACGGCACTGGCTGAAGCGTTCGGGACCGACGTCAATTCGCTGCCGCTGTCCCTGATCCTATCTTGGTACGAGCAGAAAGCCGTCGTCATCCTCTTGACGCTGCTTCACCTTGGCATCAAGAACATCCGAATCGGCCCCTCGTTGCCTGCGTTCATCACACCACCGGTACTGAACACGCTGGTTGAAGGCTTCGGGCTGACACCGATCAGCACACCGGAGCAGGATCTGGCTGCGATTCTCGGCTAGGCAGAGAGGAGAGTGGATGGCAGTACGCACGATCATCCGGATCGACGAGGAGAAGTGCACTGGCTGTGGGCTCTGCGTGCCCGGCTGCGCTGAAGGAGCGCTCCAGATCGTTGAAGGGAAAGCTCGCCTCGTCAAGGAGATCTACTGTGACGGTCTGGGGGCCTGCCTTGGTGCCTGTCCTGAGGGTGCGCTGACGCTGGAGAATCGAGAGGCCGAAGCGTTTGACGAAGCGGCTGTGGAAGAGCATTTCCAGTGGATGGAGTTGAACGAGCAGCTCCCCTGTGGCTGTCCTGGATCGGCCATCCGGACTGTGGGCGGGGAGGCGCCAGCTCCGACTGACGCACGCGCCACGAGTGGCTCGATCGCTTCTGCGCTCAGGCAATGGCCAGTACAGCTGATGCTCGTGCCGCCGGGTGCGCCATTCCTCAAGGGGGCCGACCTCTTGCTCTGCGCTGACTGTGTCCCCTTCGCGATGCCGGATCTGCATTCGCGTTTCATGGCCGGTCGATCGGTTCTCGTCGCCTGTCCGAAACTCGATGATGCGGCGCACTACCGATCAATGCTGATCGAGCTCTTCCGGGAGTCCCAGCCGAAGAGCATCACGGTCGTCCGCATGGAGGTTCCGTGCTGTGGAGGGTTGGCACACCTTGCGGAGGAGGCCCACAAGGAAGCGGGCCTCAACAGTCCGCTCGACGTTCATGTGGTCGAGATCGAGGGGGGCGGAGTTCGAGCATGAGCTTCCGATGCCCGGGCCTGAGCGGACGAACGTTGACCTCGAAGACCGTCGTGTGTCCGGCGTGCGGTGCGTCGGTGGAGATCTTCTCCGACGAGGCATCTGTTCGATGCCCCGTCTGTCGCAGAAAGGTGACGCAGGATCTTGCTGCAACGTGCCGTGTCTGGTGCAATGGGTGTTCAGGCGCTCCCCCACGGCGAAGGGTGTCTAGCGACGACGACGTGACGTAGGGCGCGAACTTGTCTGAATCGTATGCGTGTCTCGGATCAGCGCCTTCACATGCTCAGCGCTTCTGATGCGCTGGACCGACGGCTCGCGGGAGGAGATGGAATGATGAAGCTTGCTCAGGGTATTGCATTGGGTCTTGGGCTGGTGTTGATTGTTGGATTGGGTCTTCTCAAGCACACGACCGGGCTCCCGGAGACACCGAATGAGAGCGCTGTCCTCTCACCATACGCAGGCCAAGAAGCCAGAGACATCAAGGCCCTCTCTGATGCGGACATCCAAGGGCTTCTTGCTGGATCTGGAACACCTTTCGGTGGCATGGCGAAGCCGGCGGAGCTCAACGGATATCCAGGCCCTCGCCACGTTCTGGATGCGGCGGAAGCTGGAGAGCTCGAGCTCACGAGTGAGCAGCAGGGACAAGTCGAGGCTCTGTATGCAGAGATGCGCTCCCGAGCTATTGAGCTCGGGCAGAGAATCATCGATGTCGAGAAATCGATCGATGAGGCGTTCGCTGACGGGACGATTAGCGAGGAATGGCTGCAGGAGAGGATCGAGGAGAGTGCGCGTCTGTACGGTCAGCTGAGGATGACCCACTTGAAGTATCACCTGTTCATGGTTGAGATTCTCACGCCTCAGCAGGTGGCGGTCTACAACACGCTTAGAGGATACACGTCGGGTGATCCCTGTGAGAATGTCCCGGAAGGCCACGACCCGGAGCTCTGGCGGCTGCATCATGGCTGTGGGTAGCTTGAAACGCTGAGATTCGTCTGGCCTGCCGCCCCGAGTGCGCTGCAATGACGCGCGGGAGGTCCTTAGTTCTCTTGGCGGCTCAAGCACAGGCACCGCGGTATGTATCGTGTGGTCTTGCCAAGGCCATGCTCTCCCCTTATATTAGTCCTCGCGAATATGAATAGCGCGACCGGCCCTGCCCTGATCGAAGGAACGTGTCAGAAGCTGCGGATCCTATCCGTCGAGACGCGGCTTCGGATGCTGTTGCTGCTTGCGAAGCGCAATCTGTGTGTCGGCGCGCTCGCCTGTCAATTGGGAGTGACCCAGGGTGCTGCGTCGCAACATCTCAAGATCCTGCGAGATGCCGGCCTCGTGACGGCGGAGCGCGATGGATACTACTTGCACTACCGCGTCGACAGG
>CAZDDA010000292.1:0-3876 GCA_964504085.1 uncultured Thermotogae bacterium
ATGCGACTAGCGCACTCAAAAAAGGGATGGTCGAGTTTCGCAGCGACCGCTATGGAGTAATTCACAGCATCTTTGGAAAGGTCTCATTCGAAATGGATGCCCTGAAAGAGAACCTCGTGGCTCTCATACGTAGTGTTGGTGAGCGGCGTCCTGAAGAGGGCGTGAAGGGGCGCTTCATCCAAAAAACGAGCATAGCTGCTACTATGGGAGCGGGAATCATCATAGATCCCGGCGAGGCCACAAGAGTGGCGGAGCAAGGTGGCTTGGAGTAAGCGATGCCTGCAGAAACGAAAATAGAAGAAGTGGCCTGTCTCAAGGAGAAGTTCGAACAGGCCGTGTCATTGGTTCTCGCTGACTACCGGGGTCTCTCAGCAAACGAGATGGTGGAGCTGCGTGAGCGGTTCACCAAAGCGGGCGCGGAGTTCCGAGTGGTCAAGGATACACTTGCCCGTATCGCAGCAGAGCAAGCGGGCTTGAGCAACCTGGTGGATTTCTTCGCTGGTCCGATAGGCATTGCGTTTGGTTATGATGACCCTGTTCTGGCGTTCAAGCTGTGCGAGGAATGTCGCAAGGCCTATTCTCCTCGCTATACGCTGCGAGGAGGGGTGTTCGAAGGAGAGGTCATAACAGAAGACAAGCTGTTGCGCTACGCGACCCTTCCTTCTCGCGAGGAGCTGTTGGCGAAGTTGGCGATGCTCCTGGCAAGCCCCATGCGTGCACTGGCGGTTGTGTTGCAGGCGAAGCTTCGTGAATTGGCTACAGTGTTGAACGAAATCCGAAAACAACGTGAACAATAAGATAAGGAGGAGCAAGAATGGGTAAAGAGGAGATCCTTCAGGAAATAGAAGATATGACCGTGAAGGACCTGGCCGATTTGGTTGAAATGATCGAGGAGCGGTTCAACGTCTCCGCGGCCGCGATGGCGCCGGTTGCAGTGGCGGCAGCTCCGGGTGCTGGGAGCGGGGCTGAGGAGGCTGCAGCGGAGAGCTTCAAGGTTGTTCTTACCAATCCGGGGCAGAAGAAGATTCAGGTGATCAAGGAGATCAAGGAGATTACCGGTAAAGGCTTGAAGGAGTGCAAAGACCTTGTTGACAACCTCCCCGCTACGATCAAAGAGGGAGTAGGGTTAGACGAGGCGACAGGTATCAAAGACAAGCTAGAGGCGGCGGGCGCTGAAGTCGGACTCGAGCAGTAACGCCGGCGTTGTTGTGAATCTTCTGCTGCGATCTGTCCGAAGTTATTGCTGCCTTGGGGCAACGTGTTTATTTCGAGGGGGAGAATGAAGCAGCGAGAACGACGATCCTACGGGCGGATACAGGAGATCCTTCCACCTCCTTACCTGCTGGAGGATGAGCGAGAATCGTTCGGCAGATTTGTGGAGGAAGGGGTAAGGAAAGCTTTTTCCGACGTATCCCCTATTGAAGGCCACGGGAAAAACGGCCTCTTGCTGGAGCTTATCAATCCTTATCTAGGTGAAGCGAGAAACACGGAGCGGGAGTGCAAGGACAAGGATCTCACCTATTCGCGTCCACTGCGCGTTACTGCGCGTCTGCTTCAGGAAGGCAAGCTCCTGCAAAAGACAGAACTCTATATCGGCGACTTCCCGATGCTGACCAGTCGCGGTACGTTCATCATCAACGGATCTGAAAATACCCTTGTCAATGAGCTGACTCGCTCTCCCGGGGTATATTTTACCCAAGAGGACAGGCATCTTTATAAGGGACATATCTTGCCCGAGCTGGGGGCATGGCTGGAGGTCATCCTCGATACCCGTCGATTAACACTCAAAGCGAATCTCGATCGTAAGTGCAAAGTGTTGGCAACTGTACTGCTGAAAGCCCTGGGCCTCAGTGAAGAAAGGATTTGTACCTATTACAGTTTTGAGGTTGCGCCGGTCAGCGTGGAAACTCTGGAGCCTTACGTCGGCCACCGTGCTGCTGAGGAGGTGAAGCAGGGCGAAGAGGTTCTTCTTGCTCCCGGCGAGCTGCTCCAGAAGCAGCATTTAGCGCGCTTGGCCAATGCAAAAATCTCTTCTGTGCGACTTGTCAACCGCTTTATCCAGAAAACTCTGGGTGAGGATCAAATCATGTCACAGGAGGATGCGCTACGTGCGATCTATCACCGTCTTCGACCGTCCGACCGAGCCTCGCTGGCCCAGATGGGAGAGTATATCGAGAACCTGTATTTCCATCCCACAAGCTATCATCTCTCCGCAGTCGGTCGGTTCAAAGCGAACCGCAAGCTGGGAATGGCCCTTAAACAGCCGGTTTTGTACCTTGCTGACATCGTACGAACGATAAGGCTTCTCCTTGAGGTTCCGGAGGATCCGGGCCTTCTTGACGAGAAGGATCACTTGGCAAACAAGCGGGTTAGGCTTCCCGGCGAACTCGCTGAGAACGCCTTGCGCACTGGGCTTGTACGCATGGCCCGCATTGCGCGCGACAAGCTTTCCAAGTATGCCCTGGATGAGAAGGATACAATACGGCGTCTCATATCGAGCCGTACGGTGCAAGGAGCGATTAACCAACTCTTTTACACCGGTAGGTTCTCGCAATTTCTCGAGCAAACGAATCCGTTGACTGAGTTGACTCACAAACGTCGTTTGAACGCGCTTGGGGGTGGGTTAACCAAACGACGGGCAAAGATCGAGGTGCGGGACGTTCACTCCTCTCACTACGCGCGTATTTGTCCGATCGAGACGCCAGAAGGGCAAAACATAGGGTTGATTACATCTCTGGCGAGCTACGCGCGGGTAAACGAGTATGGCTTCTTGGTGGCGCCTTACCGAAGGGTCGTGAAGGGCAAGGTGACAGATGAGATCGTCTACCTGATGGCCGATGATGAGGAGGAATACAGGATTACTCCGGCCACCACGCCGGTGGGGAAAAACGGACGCATTCAGGGAGAGCGGGTTGAAGTGCGCACCGGCCGTGAGGAATTGCATTTGGTTGAACCGAAAGAGGTTGATTTTATGGGGGTTTCTCCGAAGGCCTTGGTTGGAATCTCCTCTGCGTTGATACCATTCCTCGAGCACGACGATTCTAATCGAGCACTTATGGGTGCAAACATGCAGCGTCAGGCGGTTCCGCTTCTACACCCTGAGGCTCCGTTGGTCGGGACCGGTCTAGAACGCCAGGCAGCGATGGATTCCGGCATGCTCATCCTTGCCGAGGAGGACGGCGTGGTCAAAGAGGTAGACGCTCGGCAGATCGTTTTGCAGCGCGGTCGGAAGAATTGGACCTGCCCGCTTATCAGTTTCGAACGCTCAAACCAAGACACGATTATCCACCAGCGCCCGGTCGTTAACGAGGGGGAGACGGTGAAGCGGGGAGACCTCCTTGCCGACGGTCCGTCAAGCGACTTGGGAGAACTTGCCTTGGGAAGGAATATTCTCGTTGGCGTCATGCCATACGAGGGATACAACTACGAGGATGCCATTGTTATCAGCGAGCGGCTTGTGCGCGAGGACCTGCTCGACTCGATTCACATTGAGGAATTCGAGATCAAGGCAGAAGAGACCAAGCTGGGCCCGGAGGAGATTACAGCCGATATTTCCAATATCTCCAAGGAGGATCTGAAGAACCTAGACGAAGAAGGGATCATCCGAGTTGGCACAGTAGTACGAACTGGAGACATTTTGGTTGGGAAGATCACCCCACGCGGGGAATCCGAGCCAACGCCGGAGGAGAAGATCTTCCGCTCTATCTTTGGAGAACGAGCCCGTAACGTGAAGAACACTTCGCTACGCATGCCCCCGGTCTCCGGAACAGCGAAAGTGATCAAGGTGAAGAAGTTTTCCCGCGATCAGGGGGACGAGCTCGACGCCGGAGTGAACGAGTTGGTGAAGGTGTTTGTTGCGCAGCGGAAGAAAATCTC
>CAZDDA010000293.1:0-3865 GCA_964504085.1 uncultured Thermotogae bacterium
CACGATCTCGATGTCGAAGTCGATTCCGGTACCAAGAATGTTCTCGCCCAAGAGTCCTATGTCGCGCGCCTGGCGAAGCGCAATAGTCACGTGCTTTATGGCGAGGGGATATTCGCTGCGAACGTAGATTATGCCCCGGGTGGCGCCGATGGCGATTCCTCCTATGAGTAGACCCTCGATGATGGCGTGGGGATTGCCTTCCAAGAGGCCTCGATCCATATAGGCGCCGGGGTCGCCTTCGTCGGCGTTGCAAACGATGTACTTCTGCTCGTTTCCGTTTCCTGAGGCCCTAGCTAGCTCCCATTTCCTACCAGTGGGGAAACCAGCTCCGCCTCGGCCCCGAAGACCCGACCTCTTGACTTCCTCGACAATCCACCCAGGATCGAGCTTGGTGAGGACTTTCTGAGTTGCCGCATACCCACACCTATCGATGTAGTTCAACATGCGGATCGGATCCAGCTTCTCGTTACTCCCGAGGACAACGCGCTTCTGCTTCTTGAAAAAGGGTATGTCGTCCTGCACGTGGTACTGTTTTTGATCGTGCGGATCTCTGTAGATGAGACCCTCATCGACAAATCCACCGATCGCGGCTTCGATCACCCGGGGAACGTCCTCCATCTTCAGTAGAGGGTAGAGATTGCGCCCAGGCTCCACGACGACAAACGGAAGCATCTCGCAAAATCCCTGGCAACCGGTGACCCGCAGCCCAATTTTCGTCTGGAGGCTGCGATCGAGGATGTAGCGTTTTATTACCCTCAATATGTCGTTCGCGCCGCTCGCCTGCCCGCATGTCCCGGCAGACACTACCAGAGTCGGCTTGTCGTATTGGTGCTTTTTCTCGTCCTGAACGCGCTGACAGAACTCCACAAACTCTGTAACCGATGACAGCCTGCTCACAGCAACACCTCTCTCCGCGAAATTTCCTCGTTCATGGTCAGCCCAGCGGGACACCGCCCAGGTCCAGCATGTGGCCGCGACATCCTCGGCGGGAGCAGATTTGTACAACTCCGCCGCCGCGGACGATCATCGGCACCATCGGAGCTCCACACTCGCTGCACTGCCCGCCTCCAATCAGTTCTGCATGGCAATGAGGACAAAACAGTTGGACAATCTCGTCCTTGGGAATCGGATACTCGGACACCACCTTGTAACTGCCGTAAAGACTCGAAAGAGCTAGCCATCCGTGCTTCTGGCCAAAGGACACCGTTACCCGAATCGATGGATGGCCGTCAATGATGTGTCCTGCATCCATGAGACTGTGGTTGCAGCGAGCGCAGCTGACCTCCACCGGGAACACGCGCTCGTCGGCTTCGATCTCGATCGCGTCGAGGCCACGGCGGGTTTTCTCGATGATGTCTCTGACCTTGGACGTCGTTACCTTCGAGAAGTAGTGTCCGTCGACGACCACTACGGGCCCCAATGCGCAGGCTCCGAGGCAGTTTACGGTCTCCAGAGTGAAGTCCCGGTCGGGGGTTGTCTCTCCCGCCTCTATCCCAAGTTCCTCCTGGAACGCCTCTGCTATCCTTGGACCGCCATGTACGTGGCAGGCCGTTCCCAGGCACACGGAGACGAGATGTTTGCCACGAGGCTTTAGCCTGAATGCTTTGTAAAACGTGGCTACGCCATAGACGTCTACGAGGGACCGTCCTGTATGTTTGGCAACTTCTCTCAGCTCGTTCTCAGGAAGGTAGCCGTATCTCGACTGAAGCTGCTCCAAGAGGCTGATGAGCCCCCCATGAAGGTTCTCCTCAGTTTCCTCGACGAGAGTTGCCGCGTGATCCGATTTCATTCCGTTGTTCCTCGTTTTCCTCACTGCGACTTCAGTGTTCTTCAACGTATTCTTCGCAATGCCACACGCCGCCTTCGTTCTTGGGCAAAAGACAGGTATGACGGTTTGCACAGTTCACACACAAACCCTTGAATTCCTTTTCGTTCTCGTCCGGGCGTGTGCGTTTAGGCCACCCGGCTGGAGGGTCTTGTCTGCCGTGCTCCGGTGACCCGAAAGGATCGTGCACCATCTAATTCCTCGATAAATGAGCTTCCTATCACTGCCCCAGTATTCAATAGGTGTGCCAACTGGAGAGCGAAGTTCTTCGGGGTCCGGCAGCAGTGACTATTTACGAATGGAGTTGGTAAGTCGTTGTTTCACTGTAGGTTACACGACTACCAATTGTGTTGTTCGAAGGGCGAGTGGGAGGATCGTCCTCGCATCGGGCTGGCTGGCGGCGGGGCGTTTCTCCCCGGCGGGGCGAAACGCACCGCCGGTGTTTACTACGACGCCGGCTGTTCGGAATCCAGGCGCTTCGTCCTCTCGCGCAGAGTTTTGCGATCGATCCCCAAGATCTCCGCAGCTCGTGTCTTGTTGCCTTTAACCGAGGCGAGGACGGCCCGGATATGCTCTGCCTCTACCTCTGCTAGCGTCCTCTGCAATCCTGTTCCCCGCACCCCCGCGTAGCGCATCAAGGCGGGCAGGTCGGGGCCGTCAATCACATCCGAATCCGCCATCACCACCACGCTGTGAATGACGTTCTGTAGCTCGCGGATGTTTCCCGGCCACGCGTAATTTCTCAACAGCTCCAGCGCTTTGTCGGTGAAACGTGGCTCCGGCTTCTCCACCTCCTCAGAGAACTTCTGCGCGAAGTGCTTTGCCAACAAGAGTATGTCGTCCCCCCGGTCCAACAGCGGTGGGAGACTGATCTCGATTACGTTCAGCCGATAGTATAGATCTTCCCGGAAGGTGCCTTTCTTGACGAGGCTCAAGAGGTTCTTGTTTGTCGCCGCTACGATTCTAACGTTGACCTTTCGAGGCTGAGTGGATCCGACCAGGCACACTTCCTTTTCCTGTAAAACCCTCAGGAGTTTTACCTGCATGGCCAGGCTGGTCTCGCTGACTTCGTCCAAGAAGATTGTCCCACCGTCCGCGGTCTGGAAGAAGCCGGCCCGGGATTCTAGGGCACCTGTGAAAGCCCCCTTCACGTAGCCGAACAGCTCGCTTTCAAGCAAAGTCTCCGGTATGCCACCACAGTTGACCGGAACAAAGGGCGCCGATGCCCGCTTGCTGCTGTAGTGAATCGCTCGGGACACTAGTTCTTTGCCCGTCCCACTTTGGCCGGTAATCAGCACCGTGGCCGGAGTGGAGGCTGCCTTTTCGATGAAGTTGAAGACTTGGTTCATCGGTTCCGACTCACCCAATAGCCCGTAGCGAGATTTGATATTCTGCGGTGTTCGTTCCTGCACCGAGAGACGAAGTTTGAGTTTTTCGAGCGCGCGTCTGACCGCCTGATAGAGTTCCTCATCGGTAAATGGTTTGGTGAGGTATTCTTCAGCACCAGCTTTGACGGCGTCCACCGCACCTTGCACCGTCGCATACCCCGTGATCATCATGATCTCGGTGTTTTTCAAATTCTCCCGGACATAGCGGATCAGATCCATCCCGGAGGTTTTCGGCATCTTATAATCGGTGATCACTAGATCCGTAGGCGTATCGTCCAATATCTTGATTGCTTCAGCAACACCGGATGCCGCGAGCACTTCGTACCCCTCGGCTGTCAGGTTTCGTTCCAACATCTCCAGCGTCGCCGGTGAATCATCTACAATGAGAATGCGTTCTTTTTCTTTCATGTCCTGTAGCTATTTCTCGTCCGGTATCTCTAGCGGCAAAAAGACCCGAAACTCGGTGCCGTTATTCTCTTCTGTATTGACCTCTATGTCGCCACCGTGCGATTTGACGATCCCGTGAACGACCGCCAACCCAAGGCCAGTACCTTCATCAATGTCTTTGGTCGTAAAGAATGGAAGGAAGATCTGGTCCTTCACCTCCTCACTCATTCCCACTCCTGTATCTTCCACGCTAAGACGTATCCCA